>NZ_BLIJ01000021.1:0-137563 GCF_009811475.1 Alteromonas sp. KUL150 | reverse complement strand
AGAAAAAGAACTAAAGCCTTACGTAGGGGCAAACTATCGCACCAATAACTACGCGATTGTTTCTGGGCATTCATTAAGCGCCCTTTTTACCTTATACGCACTGCAAGAGCGGCCTGAACTGTTTCAAGCTTACTTCGCATTTAGCCCAAGTTTGTGGTGGCACGACGAAGTGATATTTCCAGAGGCAAAAGCGTTCTTTGCGTCAGATAGCGACCTTAACAAATACCTTTATATCAATATGGGTAACGAAGGTGGGAACATGCTAAGCGCATACGAACGTTACGGTGAACTGCTAAATAGCAGCGAACGAAAAGGGTTTAACTTTGATACCGAGCTAGATACATCTGAAAGCCACAATACTACTGCACTTGCAGGTATGAGCTTGGCGCTTCAAAAGCAGCTAAATTCGTTACGCCCAACAGGTGCGATAATACAAGAAGGTATTCCTGCGGTAGAGCAATACTATAAAGACCTTTCTGCAAAATACGCTTTTGAAGCAAAGCCAGAATATAAAGCAGTAAACCACGCGGGTTATGCGGCGTTAAACAAACAAGACTTTGACTCTGCCATTGCAATTTTTAAGAAAAATATAGCTCGCTTCCCTAACAAATCTGATGCCTACGACAGCCTGGCAGACGGTTATGAAGCTAACGGCGATTTAGCCATGGCACTTGAAATGCGAGAGAAAGCGCTAGCAATGAGCTATGAAGAAAATGTTGAAAATGGTGCTTTTAAAACACGGCTGGCAAACTTGCGAAAGAAGATTGCGGAAGGTACAGGCGACTAGATGATGATTGCCTTAACTATAAAATTGTTAGCATTGACCGAATAATAGTAGGAACGTACTCTGGTACGTTCACTCGTAATGGAATACACATAATGAAAACAAACAAGATCTTCGCCTCTTTAACACTTTCGTTTTGTTTAGCTTCGTCATTGGGTTGTACAGAGCCTGAAACCCTGTCCGCCTCTCCCTCTGCTGCCGCAGAATCAAAAGAAGCCAACCTTTTAAAAACTGGGCTTACTGAACGCATTCGAATTGAAGGGCAAGAGGTCGATTACCAATCTTTAGAGCAAAGACAGGCGCATTATGATGTGCCTGGGGTATCTGTCGCGTTTATGAGAAATGGACAAATAGCTTGGACCATGCAAAGCGGCGTTAAAGATTTAGCCACTGAATTGGCTATTGATGAAAACACGGTGTTCCAAGCAGGCAGTATTTCAAAACCCGCATTTGCGGCAGTATTGATGAAATATCGCCAAGATAACCCGATAGATTTAGATGCAGATGTTAATACCTTACTCACCAGCTGGCAGTTGCCTGAACATGAATGGACTGGGCAAGACGTTGTTTCATTACGCAGATTGTTAAGCCACACGGCGGGTACCACAGTACATGGCTTTCCTGGTTACGCGGCGGGCGAACCGGTGCCTACTTTACTGCAGGTGCTAGAAGGTGCATTTCCCGCCAATACCGATGCCGTTGTTGTTGATATTCAACCTGGCACGCAAATGCGTTATTCAGGTGGCGGCACTACGCTTGCTCAACTTACCTTGCAAGACGTAGCTAACGAGCCCCTGCCAACCATGTCGCAACGGCTTTTGTTTAAACCTTTAGGTATGACGCGTTCTGGCTTCGAACAACCCATATCGACCAACCTATCAAACAATATGGCTACGCCTTATGACGGCGACGGTGCGCCAATTAAAGGTGGCGCCCATACCTATGCTACGCTTGCAGCAGCCGGTATGTGGAGCACACCATCAGACATGTTGAAATTGGCAAGCGGCGTACGCAGTGCGTATTTAGGGCAGAAAACCGACTGGATATCGCAAGCTACCGCGCAAGAAATGTTAACCAACAATACGCCGAGTATTGAGCCACCCAATGTAGGAATAGGCTTCTTCATCAATATAGATGACAACGGGGAGATTCTAGGCTTTGGCCACGGCGGCGCAGATGCTGGTTTTATGTCGCAGTTATACATTGAACTAGATACGGGCAACGGCTACGCCATTATGACTAACGGCAACAACGGTAGGCAGTTAATAACTGAACTAGAAATACGGCTAAAAGAAGCGTTAAACGTAGGCTACTCTGAAGCTGAAGTTAGGAAGTTAGTACCCATAAGCCAAAAGGAATTAAGTAAATACATTGGAACCTACGTGGTAATTAACCCTGTGAGTGTTGATGTGGTGCTAGAAAAAACAGCCAATGGTTTTGTACTTAACGCCTTACCGTACGTTGAAAATGAAGAATATTTTCATGAGGGTGGCGGACGTTTTTTTGCTAAGAACGGGAGTAGTATTCGTTTTGAGATGGAAGATGAAAGTGGGTTGGTTAAGACGCTTGTGATGGATGGGGGGATTCGAGGTGCTAAGGAACAGTAAGCGGTAAGACTAAGTGTTCTCGGAATGTAAGGCTTTTTTACTGCGCTGATATAAATAAAGTAATTCAATTTGGTCGGATTAC
The DNA here is from genome assembly GCF_009811475.1 of Alteromonas sp. KUL150. Taxonomy (NCBI): domain Bacteria; kingdom Pseudomonadati; phylum Pseudomonadota; class Gammaproteobacteria; order Alteromonadales; family Alteromonadaceae; genus Alteromonas; species Alteromonas sp. KUL150. The sequence goes on along the minus strand of NZ_BLIJ01000021.1, from coordinate 135,090 downwards.
TGCGGATATTCACGAGCAATTTTGGAACTCTTCTTTTAATTATCAAGCCCTTTCAATGAAGCAGAGTTTAAGCCCGACCGTGAGTGTAAAATTACTTAAACCGGCCCCTTATCTAACATCATCGAATTCGATGACATAAGAAAAGCGCTAAAGCCTTAAAACAACAAGTCATTAAAACCTATAAACCAAAAGACATTAAAACCTATAGATGATATAACACTAAAACCTATAAATAAGGATTGATAGCTGGCCAGTATCACGAGTAATAGTTGGAGCGAACATGAATGACATATCACAAAAATTAGCAGATTCGCTCGAGCAGTTACAACAACTTCAAGAGTCAGGGACTGTTGCCATCCAGTCTAAGCAACTTAGCAGAGTGCATCGAGAGCGGCTATTAAAGCACGGGTTTATTCGCGAAGTCATCCGGGGTTGGTACATACCGGCGATGCCAGATGAAAAGCCGGGTGACAGTACATCTTGGTATACTTCTTTCTGGGGCTTTTGCGGCGCTTATTTGTCACAGCGATTCGATAATGCCTGGTGTCTATCACCTGAACAATCAATTAGCCTGCATATCGGCGATAGAACCGTGCCTCAGCAATTACTCGTGCGTTCGCCTAAAGGCAATAATAAACCCACCGCCTTTTTGCACAACACCTCGGTTTTTGATGTTCGATTGAACATGCCAGCCACAGAATACATTGAAAACTTGGAAGGGCTAAATGTCTATAGCTTAGCGGCTGCACTTGTTTACTCTTCGGCGAACCAGTTTCAAAATGCGCCCATCCAAATACGTACTGCCTTATCGATGGTGACAGATGCATCCGACGTATTGTCCGTTTTACTTGCAGGTAATCACAGCGTGATTGCTGGCCGTTTAGTGGGCGCCTTTAGAAATATCGGCCGGGATCTGATTGCTGACAATATCTTAAAGGGCATGCAAGCGGCCGATTTGAAAGTACAGGAAGAAGAGCCATTTACAGAAAAAGTGCAGGTAAACTTTGGTCGTCGTGATGTGTCACCCTATGTTAATCGAATGAGGTTAATGTGGGCACAAATGCGTGAAAGTGTTATCGCTCACTTCCCTGAACAAATACAACAAAGCGTCGATATCAAAACCTATATGGCCGAAGTGGAAGACAAATACGTTACAGACGCATACCACTCACTGTCTATTGAAGGCTATCGTGTGACTCACGAATTGATTGAACTGGTTCGCTCTGGTAATTGGCAAGCTGAAGGTTCTGACGAAAGTAAAAGGCATTTAGATGCCATGGCCGCTAAAGGCTACTGGAATGCATTTCAGGAAGTTAAAAAAGCCGTGTTAGCGGTATTAGAGGGTAAGAACGCTGGCGATGTATTGGAACAGAGACACAGCGATTGGTACCTCGCGTTATTTGGCCCAAGTGTGGCTGCTGGTATTATTAAGCAGTCGGACTTGGCTGGTTACCGGACAGGACCAGTCTATATTCGTCAATCTATGCACACTCCACCAAGTAGAGAAGCGGTTCGCGATATGATGCCAACACTCTTCGACCTGCTCGCAGAAGAGAAAAATGCGGCCGTCAGAGTGGTACTGGGGCACTTCATTTTCGTCTACATTCATCCTTACTTTGACGGCAATGGCAGAATGGGAAGATTTGTTATGAATTTAATGATGGCGTCTGGTGGCTATCCATGGACAATTGTACCCGTCGAACGACGAGATGAATATATGCAAGTGTTGGAAGCAGCCAGCGTCAACCAAGATATCGTGCCTTTTACAAAGTTCTTGGCATCGTTGATTTAATCATTGTCAGCTTAGGGGAGTTGGACATCAGCAAGCTCCGCAACTTCAGATTATTTTAAGTGGAATAGTCTCGATTTAGTCGGGCTTGCTTGAATCTGTCGCCGATCTCTTCTGCTAATAATATGGCAGTCACACCTTTCACTATAAAGTCCCAGTTTGATTACATTAAGTGCCTTTTAACCTATTAAAGTAACCATTTTGGGACTTTATACGACATTTAGAAAATATTATTAATAACAGATAAAAGCCGCTGATACTCACATGCCGACTAAGCGATTACAATGGTAGTTGTTAGACACGGTCGTGTTCTAATCAGGAGGGTTGTAAGCTCACGTTTGACCTTATTCAAATAAGGTTGGCAACATCAAGCGAATTTGTCGTAATCACACTATACAATTAAGACGTGCCTCAATCGGCCAGCTTTACGGTTTGCACCGCGTCCATTTTACAGGGTGGCTTCTGACAGTCTTCTTTTTGCTCCCCTAGAAATACTCGAACATATTTATTTGTCAAAAGTGAACTTTTATTTTAGCTTATGGCATTGATATAGGCAGCAAAATTTTGGCTAGGACGAATGTTAGGAAGCATTTAAAATGAGCAAGGATTCAAAAAGGAAAACGACAATGGTTCTTCATGATATAGAGGAGGCATTGGGGGGCTTTGTTGGTGATGGCGATATCGATTTACTCAACGATGAACGGCTGCAAGTTATATATCAACGTGAATCTGCTAAAGGTCGGCGCTTTAATAAATCTTCAATAAATGATGTTGTCGAAGCAACTTATCTAGACGAGCTCTTTGGTTTTGCTCTCGATATAGCCAGTGACAGCAGCATGATCGACTCAATAAAGTATCTTTTGTCATTGTTTCACCACTTAGATATATATGAGGTGAGAAATGCCATATCTCACCCAAATCGTCCATTCTGGGACTGCTATTGGTATAGGGTAGCCACCTTAGCTAGTGACCCAGTAATAGAACGATTAGGATTGAAAGGAGTCAAGCAGTCTTTAAATTCAGCTGAAGAAGGTGTCATTAATGACCCTCCTGAGGAGTGGATTAACAAAATTATTTGGCAAATCCCTAACAATCTTCCTGAACACTTTGACCATGGCTTAACTGGTCTCATCGGTCGTAAAAGCGAAACAAATGAGCTTAAGCGCCTAATTACAAATCAACGAATTAATACTGTCGCTCTCGTTGCTCCAGGAGGCGCGGGAAAAACAGCGCTAGCTTTAGACTTATTGCATGACCTTATTCTATCCCCATCTATTTCCAAAAGCTTCAAGGGCATAGTCTATGTAACGATGAAACTCGAAAAGCTAACAGCGGAAGGCTTGAAGACTATTGATTCAGCAGAAACTATATCAGAAGTAAAAAATCAAATTGTGTTTACTATCAATGATATTTTTGAAGAACAATTTAAATGCTTTGATGATGCAGTCGTTAGATATGAAGATCAAGAATTACTATTGTGCTTAGATAACTTGGAAACACTTTTAATCAACGACGCTGATGCATTTGAAGATTTTAACATCAATCTTCCGCCTAAATGGAAGGTGTTATTAACTAGTAGAATATCAGTTTCCAACGCTACTATTTTATCTATCAATACATTAAAAGATAAGTCTGCCTCAGCATTAGCTAGAGCTTACCACAATAAACGAGGAGGCGTTAGCCTCACTTCCGACGATTATTCTAATATTGCATCGAAGTGCTTTTTCAATCCTTTAGCTATTAGACTGTCAATCGATCTTCTAATGACGGGGCGTGACATTCCTAGCTCAGTTAATGTTGCCAACAAAGAAATTGCAGAATTTTCATACAAAAACTTAATAGATGTATTAAACGAAAATTCAATCATGGTTTTAGAGGCTATATTCGTTGAAGGTAGCTCGTCTCGAATGTCACTTTGTGAGCTTTTGAAAAAAACTATAGAAGAAATCACTGAAGCAATAGGGGAATTAACCAGAACAAGCCTAATTAGTCGAAACTCTTCAGATGATGGTGAGTTTTATAGGCTGAGTGATTCAGTGAGAGAGCTTTTACTAGTTTCTCCAAGTAATATTCGAATCAGAAGTCAAGTACAAAAAACCATCACCAACCTTAGAACGCTCGCACATGAAATTGATGCAAGACAGAGCCAAAATGAACTCCCAAAGTGGCACACAGATTATATTCCGGAAGACACAAAGGAAAGTTTGAAAATTCTCATTACTGACGTAATAAAATGTTTAAAGAAACAAAAAGGAAGTAATCAGGAAGCTATAATCGGATTATACCGGAGAATTAAAGATACCGAGAGTTTGCACGAGGAGTGTGAACTAATTTGTAATGCAAAGGCTAGAATCCTAGAACGCTTAAAGGATTTTAAGAACGCTGAAGATTGTTATCGGAAAGCTATGGCCATTGCACCTGAATCACCTCGACCCAGATATCTTCTCGCTAGACTGTACCATGACATCGGGCAATATCCTGATGCAGTGGACCAATACAGATCCTTGATCAAAGACGGCTGGGCTAATGCCGACAAAGATATTCTTCAATTTGGTAACAGTATTTACATCGGTTACTTTCTATCGCTACTTTATTCCAGTAGGCACGAAGAAGTTTTAAACGAAACCAAAAAATGGAAAGAACAGGGCGAATATCGGGCAGTGATAGGAACATTTCGGGCGGCGGCTTGGAAAAGAAAAATGGAGAAAACGGTAGATAGCGACCCTGTCAACACTATCAAATGCTTAAATAGCGCGGCAAAAATATTTCAAGATATATTCAAAAACAATGGATATTCAAAAATTACTATTGTGCACGCCATCAAATTAATTGACGAAATAACATACACAGTTTCAAGGACTAACTATACCATAAGCTTTAAAGAAGACTGTTTATTATTATTGGACTTCGTACACGACCATATATATGAAATATCTCAGTTGGTTAGCTTCTACAGAAATTTCTCGGACACTGTTAAAAAACTTTCCGAAATAAGCATCAAAGGTAATAAGTTTGCAGAGTCTTACCAAGGTGATAATTTTATTTCTACAGACGAATCCGTTTCCCAACGAGACAACTGTATTACAGTAAATATATTAAATAGACCTCATCAAAGTGTAAGCTATCTCTTCGCTAGGTCGAGTCAAGGGAAAGACTATTATTTACATTTTAATCAATTTAGAAATGGTAGTTGGAAAGAGTGGAGTCAATTGGCTTTAGGACAAGCGCTTGAAGTTATGCCCTCATCTGAGTTTACAGATGGTAAAGCGCACCCAGTATTAGAAATTTATCTAATATAAACTGAGATTTAGCTTTGCTAAGGTCGAGGACTAATTAAATTCGTGAACGAGCCTTCATACACAACAATTGAAGACATAATAGAAAGCCCTTCCTAAAACTAGAAAGGGCTTTTAATGAACAAACTAGAAGCGGTACTAATGGGGAACTTCTTTAATAACGGGAAACCCATTATTCCTAACGGCTAACCTCATTAATTGTCACAACACCACCCTACTCCTCAACATAGCTCTCAATACTAGGGCAAGAACAAATTAGGTTGCGGTCGCCATAAACGTCATCAATACGGTTAACCGTTGGCCAGAACTTGTTTCTGTGTACTTCTGGTGCTGGGTACGCCGCTAGCATGCGGTCGTAACTGCGGTTCCAGTCGCTGTCGCAGATGTCTGCTAGCGTGTGTGGTGCATTGTGTAGTGGGTTGTCAGTGGCATCCCACTCACCGCTTTCTACTTTCGCTATTTCTTGGCGAATGCTAATCATGGCGTTAATGAAACGGTCTAGCTCGTACTTCGCTTCCGATTCTGTTGGCTCAATCATAAGTGTACCCGCTACAGGGAAGCTCATTGTTGGCGCATGGAAGCCGTAGTCGTTTAGGCGCTTAGCAATGTCTACCTCGGTTACACCGCTTGCTTCTTTAAGCGGGCGTAGGTCTACAATACATTCGTGCGCTACGCGGTCGTTGTTACCTTTGTAAAGTACCTTGTAGTGCCCTTCTAGCTTCTTAGCCACATAGTTAGCGTTAAGAATAGCGACTTCGGTTGCGCGGCGAAGGCCAGCGCTACCCATCATTTTGATGTACATGTAGCTAATAGGCAGAATAGATGCACTGCCCCATGGCGCTGCCGAAACTGCACCACAGTCTTTGCCTGCCGTTTCTACGTTAATAACCGTGTGGTTTGGTAAGAAAGGCGCAAGGTGCGACTTAACACCAATTGGCCCCATACCTGGGCCGCCACCACCGTGTGGAATACAGAAGGTTTTGTGTAGGTTAAGGTGCGATACGTCTGAGCCAATAAAGCCAGGTGAAGTAATGCCCACCTGCGCGTTCATGTTCGCGCCGTCCATGTAAACCTGACCGCCGTATTGGTGAACAATGTCACAAATCTCGCGTACGGTTTCTTCATATACACCGTGGGTAGACGGGTATGTGATCATGGCGCACGATAGGTTGTCACCCACTTCTTCCGCTTTTTTGCGAAGGTCGTTAAGGTCTACGTTACCTTTGCTATCACAGGCTACTACTACCACTTTAAGGCTAACCATTTGCGCAGACGCTGGGTTAGTACCGTGGGCAGAGCTTGGAATTAGGCACACGTTTCTGTGACCTTCGCCGCGGCTTTCGTGATAACGCTGAATAGCCAATAGGCCTGCGTATTCACCTTGCGCACCAGAGTTAGGCTGCATTGAAAGGGCATCGTAACCTGTTACGTTAATTAGCCACTCGCTAAGCTCGGCAATCATTTCTTGATAGCCTGCAGCTTGGTCTAGTGGTGCAAACGGGTGAAGCTGACCGAACTCTGCCCATGTTACTGGGATCATCTCAGCCGTTGCGTTTAGCTTCATGGTGCACGAGCCCAATGAAATCATTGAGTGGTTAAGCGCCAAGTCTTTGTTTTCAAGGCTCTTGATGTAACGAAGCATCTCTGTTTCAGAGTGATACTTGTTAAACACTTCGTGCGTTAGGAAGTCGCTAGTACGTACTAAACCTTCAGGAATAGATTTTACGTCTTGCGTGGTTACTTCTGCATCCAGACCTTCCACTGTTAAGCCGTGCTCTTCACCAAGAAGTACGTCGAATAGCGCAACAATGTCTTCACGTGTGGTGGTTTCGTCAAGCGACACACCTACCGCACCTTCAAGGTCAGCGCGCAGGTTCATGCCTTTTGCGTATGCGCTTGCAAGTACGTCTTCTTTGTTGTTAACCATTACGGTTAGCGTGTCGAAGTACGTGCTGTGCTTAAGAGCTACACCTTTCTCTGCGCCTTTCTGGGTTAAACCAGTGGCAAGAATGTCGGCGAAGCGGTGAATGCGCTCGGCAATAGTTTTAAGGCCTTGTGGGCCGTGGTACACCGCGTAGAAGCTTGCCATGTTGGCTAGCAGCACCTGCGCTGTACAAATGTTCGAGTTCGCTTTTTCGCGGCGAATGTGCTGTTCACGGGTTTGTAGCGCCATGCGAAGTGCTGGGCGACCACGAGTGTCTTTACTTACACCAATAATACGGCCAGGTAGTGAACGCTTGTAGCTGTCGCGTGTTGCAAAGAATGCCGCGTGCGGACCACCGTAGCCCATAGGTACGCCAAAGCGCTGTGCACTACCAAGTGCCACGTCTGCACCTAGCTCGCCTGGCGACTTAAGCATTACCAAGCTCATAAGGTCAGCGGCTACTGCCACAATGCCTTTTTTCTCTTGTACTGCTGCAATGATGTCGCTGATGTCTTTTACTTCACCGGTAGAGGTTGGGTATTGAAGTAGCGCACCGAATACGTCGTGTTCTGCTGCTTCTTCTGCCGCACCTTTGATGATTTCAAAACCGAACATTTCTGCGCGGGTTTCTACCACGTCAACGGTTTGGGGGTGAACGTCGTTAGCTATAAAGAACGCATTCGCTTTTTTGTTCTTAGACACACGCTTAGCAAGGCCCATTGCCTCTGCTGCAGCCGTACCTTCATCAAGCAATGACGCCGATGCTAGCTCTAGGCCTGTTAGGTCAATAGTAACTTGTTGGAAGTTAAGAATGGCTTCCAAACGGCCTTGTGCAATTTCTGGCTGGTACGGCGTGTACGCAGTATACCAACCTGGATTTTCTAGCACGTTGCGAAGAATAACGTTAGGTACGTGAGTATCGTAGTAACCCATACCAATGAAAGAACGGTTAATTTTGTTCTTTTGTGCAACGGCTTTAAGTTCACTTAATGCTTCAACTTCTGTCGCCCCTTCACCACATTTTAGTGGCTCTGGTAGCGCAATACCTGCTGGTACCGTTTGCTCAATTAAATCGTCAAGTGAGCTTGCACCAATCGCAGACAGCATTTCTTCAATTTCGCCTTTACCCGGGCCAATGTGACGGCGGATAAATGTATCTTTTTGCTCTAGTTGAGCCAATGTAGGGGAAGTATTCGACATAACGTTGTTAAGCACTCGTAATGGTTGCCGCAAGGGCGCGTTAAATCTTTAAGTTAAAAAGGGGCTGAATTATCTTCATGCCCCTTTTTAAACGATGTATCTATCAAAACAGCGTTACGAATTACTCTTCGTCAATGCTGTTTTCGTAGCCTTCTGCATCAAGTAGACCTTCTACTTCTTCTGCATCATCAGCTTTAATTTTAAATAGCCAACCGTCGCCATATGGGTCAGTGTTAACTAGTTCTGGTGAATCTTCTAGGTCTTCGTTAATCGCTACAATTTCACCTGAAATTGGTGCGTAAACGTCAGACGCTGCTTTTACTGACTCAGCAACACAGATGTCGTCGCCAGTGCTTACCGCATCGCCAACATCTGGCAAATCAACGAAAACCATGTCGCCAAGTAAGCCTTGTGCGTGCTCAGAAATACCTACAGTGAAAACACCGTCACCATCAGGGCGAACCCATTCGTGCGTAGCGGCATAGCGTAAATCAGTTGGGATGTTGCTCATAATCGTTCCTGTTATTCTCTGTTAACTTTTGGGGCCTAGTAGCTATTGGCCTTATAAAACACTTTTTCCATTGCGTACAAAGGAGGGCTTAACCACTTTTACTGTAACCCACTTTTTGCGCATTTCCACTTCTACTGTTTCACCAACATCACTTGGTACTCGTGCCATCGCAATTGAGTGACCTAATGTTGGAGAGAACGTACCTGAAGTAATAACGCCTTCGCCGCTTTCTGTTTTCACTTTAAGACCTTGACGCAGCACGCCTTTTTCAGTCATCACCAAGCCTACTAGCTTGTCAGTCCCCGCTTCGCGCTGCGCTTCTAGTGCTTTACGCCCTACGAAGTCGCGTTCTGCCGGTTCCCATGAAATTGTCCAGCCCATGTTAGCGGCTAATGGCGATACTGTTTCATCCATATCTTGGCCGTACAGGTTCATGCCTGCTTCTAGGCGTAGCGTGTCACGCGCACCCAGGCCGCATGGCTTAACGCCCGCGTCTAGTAGTGCTTGCCAGAAGCTTTGTGCTTGCTCAGCTGGCACCATAATTTCGTAGCCCGCTTCACCGGTGTAACCTGTGGTGGCAATGAACAAGTCTTCTGCTTGTACACCAAAGAATGGCTTCATGCCCGCTACCGCTTCTTTTTGCGCTGCGCTGAACAGGCTGGCTGCTTTTTCTTTTGCGTTAGGGCCTTGTACGGCAATCATGGCAAATTCAGGGCGCTCGGTGATGGTTACGTCAAAGCCTTCTGCTTTGCTCATTAACCAGTTCATGTCTTTTTCGCGGGTTGCTGAGTTCACCACTAAGCGATAGTTAGTTTCGTCGAAGTGATAAACGATAAGGTCGTCTACAACACCACCTTCTTCGTTAAGCATGCCGCTGTAAAGCGCTTTGCCTTTGTCTTTTAGTTTTGCCACGTCGTTGGCTAAAAGATACTGAAGATACGCTTTGGCTTGAGCGCCTTTTACGTCAACAATGGTCATGTGAGACACATCAAACATACCAGCGTCTTGGCGCACAGCGTGATGCTCTTCAATTTGTGAACCATAGTTAATTGGCATATCCCAGCCGAAGAAATCGACCATTTTCGCACCGGCTTCTAGGTGCTTTGCGTGTAGGGCGGTGGTACTAGACATTCCACTTACTCTTTTTAATTTGAAAGGTAGAAAACGAGATTGAGTATAGTGAGCTAGCGTTTATGCAACAAATTGGAAATTTTTATCAATACATTTGAAAAGTAAATGTATTAATGGATAAACATGAGGAAAGCAAATATTTAAGCGCTTGCTGATGTTGAGGTTTGTTTAATGAAAATCGCGGCGGATGAACAATGAAATAGAGTGTGAACAACGAACCTGAAAGCAATTTTGGTAATAGCTGGTAATTAGAAAAGGGTTAACCATTAAATTGCCAACTACTTTTTATTGAGGCTGTATTTAGTACTTTCTGCTAGCACTTTCTGCGCACTTGTCGAGTACGTTGAAAGGAGTATTTAAATGCTTATTAGCAGCTGTACTGTAAGTTGTTTCATCAGCAAGCAGTTAAACGCACACCTCGCCATTTTGCCAAACATTTGCAAGTGCGTTGTCTTCGCTTAACTCTACGAAGTTTGCTTTTTGACCTACCGCAATACTTCCTAGCCTTTCGCTAATTCCCATGTAAATAGATGGTGTTGCACTTGCCATAAAGCTAGCATCTTCTAACGAAATACCTATGTCATTAACGCAGTTAATAACCGCGCCGTGCATATCTAAGCAGCTTCCTGCAAGGGTGCCATCTGGCGTAGTAAGTTTGTTTCCTACACGAGTAATGTGCGTATCGAAAAAGTCGATAACGTCTTCGTCAGCACCTACATGGGCCATTGCATCGGTAACCAGCATCAACTGCGATGGCCCTTTGGTTTTAAAGGCAAGCTCTACGACTTTGGGATGCAAATGCTGATGGTCGACAATGATGCCGCAGGCGTTGTTGCTTAAAAGCGCTGCGCCAACCATGCCAGGTTCACGAGAGGTAAACGGCGACATAGCGTTGTATAAATGAGTAAACCCAGTCGCGCCTGCTTCAATCGCCATTTCAACAATATCAAACGATGCATTAGAGTGCCCTAGCGCTACAATAACGCCATGGTTTACCAAGTCTCGAATAACATCACACGAGGTATTCTCGGGGGCTACGGTAATCATTACCTTGCCAAGATCTTTTCGGGTATAAGTGGTGAGTTCTCTGTCGGTAAGCGGGCGAATATATTTCGAAAGGTGTACGCCTTTTTTCTCAATGCTTAAATGCGGCCCTTCAAAATGAACACCTTCAACACTTGGATGGCCGCTTTCTATTGCTTCACTTACCGCATTGGCGGCGCTTTCTATGGTTGCTATGTCATCGGTAATAAGCGTGGGAAATAATGTGGTGGTACCAAACTTACGATGGGCTTTGGCCATTATTTCTATGCTTTTAAACGTTGGTGCGTGATTAAACATTACGCTACCGCCGCCGTTCACCTGTGTGTCTATATACCCAGGAATAAGTCTGTTAGACACCCGCACTAAATGTTCTTGTTGCTCTTTTTGTGAATCAGAAAGTGCTTCGATGTGAGTAATTACGCCCTCTTTGATTGTGAGTACTTGGTCTTTTTCCCACTTACCTTTTATCAAAACGTTTTCGGCTAAAATTGTTCTCATCATTGGGCTTTCATTTTCCTAATTAAGTGCGGTTGTAGCATTGTTTCTTTGCTGCTTATAACGTTGATTTTTTCGTCGCTTATCTCATTACTTGCATCGAGATTTGCCACGTGACCTATTTATGCTTATCTGACGCTATTGCCCATCATATATTGCTTGAGCATACTTGATAGCGCCCTGCTCTGGCGATAACTCACATGCTTGCAGGCGCGCTCGGATTTTCTCAGAAAAGTACTCTACATAAACATCGCTTAACCCACCGATTAAAGCAAGGTTATACCCGTTATCACCTTGAAGACGCTGCGCCATAGTTTCTAAGTATTCCGCCCCTTCGTTAAAAATGCGAACAACTTCGCTATTACCTTCGTTTAAAAGCGGCAGCATACAGGGTACTAAACTCGCGTAATGATGCGTGCTAAACCCAGCACATTTAGCCACAATCTCATCGGCATTTGAGGTACCAAGCTCTGCACATACTTTTTTTGCTAGGTCGTCTTTGCTTCGAATGCTATCTATACATAGTAAGGTGTGCTGAATAGCTTTTAAACCCAGCCAAGCGCCACTGGCAAAGTCCCCTATGGGAAAACCGTGCCCGCCTAAATCTGTAAATGTGCCATTAGAATATACTGCCCCTGCAGACCCCGTACCCACAATGATTACTGCACCCGGCTTTCCATTATGAGCACCTACGCAGGCGGCATGTAAATCACTTAGTATATGAAGCGAGTGAAAGGGGTGCGCCCATGTTTCAAAGCCAGCTTTTGCGGTGCTGATATTAGCGCCAGCAAGCCCGGCTGCTACTACACACTGTGATAGCGTGATAGGTGATACTGGGGTTTTGCTACTTTGTGAAGCAAAGTAGGTATTAGCAGACTCAATAGCTTTACCTACCCCATCCAATATAGAGGTTTTAGCAAGTTCTGCGTCACGCATTATATTAGCCGGGCCGCTAATCCCCTCACCTATCTGCGTGCCACTCTTATCTTGTAGTATAACTCTGCATTTGGTGCCGCCGCCGTCTATGCCAATAAAATACAAATCAGAGTTCATTCACGTTCTCGTAGTTAACATTACTCATTACATACTTAGCCAGCTTATCGTTTTGCGCAGGTAACTCACTTTAAATGCGCAACGCTTCTTAAATCGACACGCTGATTTAAATTTTTTAAAAGCGCCGCTGAAGCGTAACTGTTTGCTGCTATTGGTTAATTATCGTATCGATATTTACTTGCTAAAGCCTATCACAATTGCGCGCAGCTTAGTCTAGTTTGCTAATTTAATAGCTTGAATTCGTGAATTTATAAACGTGAGTACACTTACTCTACGTTGTCTTGAGGTAGTTGATGATGCGTATTCATGGTCGCTTTATCCAACTTACAACGTCAATCTTATCTAAGGTAAGAATACGGGCTTTCAGTTCTATACATTTGCAAATACAATAACAAAGAGCACTTACATTAATAAATCTGATAAATATGAAACAGCTTTCCCTTGATACCTTACGCACCTTTGTTAGCGTTATTGAACTTGGTGGCTACGCTAAAGCGGGCGACTTTTTAGGCCGCTCTCAACCAGCCATTAGCTTGCAAATCAAAAAGCTTGAATCGCAGCTAGACAGAAAGCTGTTCACCAAAGTAGGCCAACGTCATGTACCTAGTGCCGATGGAAACTGGCTTTACCCAAAAGCTAAAGAGCTACTAGAGCTTAACGACAACATTTTTAGAAGCCTTACCCCTGCGCCACTTAGCGGTAGATTGCGTTTGGGCATTCCCAACGAGTTTGCCTCTACCCTACTGCCGGGCTTAATTGGTGAGTTTTCGAAGCGTTACCCAGATGTATCGTTAGAAGTAACGTCGGCGCTAAGTCGCGATCTGCTTCACCCGTCTCAACGAGATCACTTCGATTTAATTCTGGCACTGGTAAATCCAGATGAAGAAACTGAGGGCGAAGTTGTTTTAGAAGATGATGTGGTGTGGGTAGGTGATACGTCTCACCCGTTAGTGGGGAATAACATTCCGTTAGTGCTAGCGCCAGATGGTTGCATGTACAGAAGCCGAGTGATTGAACAATTAAAGCAGCAAACGTTTGCTTGGAAAATCAGCTACACCAATGCCGATTTAGGCGGTTTGGTTGCCGCCATTCAACAAGGGCTTGGCGTGACTGCACTAGCAAAATCGAGCCTACCGGCCAATTTAGCCGTACTGAACCACCCGCATCTGCCTAAGTTAGGCAAGGTCAACATTTGCCTGTTTAACCAAGATACCCAGCATCCTGTGATCAGTAAAACTCTGGCCGAATTCTTCAAAGTGCGGCTAACTCAATAAAAGTTGGGGGGTCAGAGTACTTTTTCTGCCCCTCCATCCGTATGCTAATTAGTGTTAGCCGTCACTTGTGATGGTGTCGATAAGCTCAGCAAGCACGGGGGCTGCTTTGCTGGTTTCAACTTGGCAGGTACCCGCGTTCATGTGACCGCCGCCACCGTACTTCAAACATAACTCACCCACGTTAGTATTAGAGGTGCGGTTGGTAATAGACTTCCCGATTGCAAACACCACGTTCTGCTTTTTAAGCCCCCACATTTTGTGAATAGAAATATTACAGTCTGGGTACATGGCGTAAATAACGAAGCGGTTCGTGGCGTAAATGGTCTCTTCTTCGGTTAAATCGAGTACCACAAGGTTATTGTGTACGGTAGAGCACTTAGCTATCTGAGCCTTCGCCATTTCATTGTGCTCATGATACAAACTTACGCGCTCAGCCACATCTTCCATTTGCAGAATTTCTTCAATACTGTGGTCTTTACACGCATCTATTAGCTTCATCATTAACTGGTAGTTAGAGATTTTAAAATCTCTGAAACGGCCAAGACCTGTGCGCGCATCCATGATGAAATTCATAAGCACCCAGTCGGTAGGCTCTAAAATTTCTTCTTTTGAAAACTGCGCTGAGTCGCCTTTATCAACACCGTCCATCATATCTACAGAGATATTTGGGAACTTCTCGGCTCCGCCATAATAGTCATACACTACTCGAGCGGCTGAAGGTGCTTCAGGATCGATAATATGATTCTCAATATCGCTGGCGTTTCGCACGGTTTCGCTAAGGTGATGGTCAAAGGCTAAATGGCAACCTTCAACATAAGGCAAATTAGTTGTAATGTCGTTCTCAGTGATGTCTATTTTGCCGTCCTACATGTCTTTAGGGTGTACAAACAAAATATCATCAATCATGTCTAAGTCTTTAAGTAAGACTGCGCATACTAGCCCGTCAAAATCACTTCGGGTAACTAATCTAAACTTTCGTTCTGACATCACGTGTTTCTTTTATTAACGAGTATCAAGCAAGTGTAACAGCTAGTAAAAATTTTGAGAGACTACCTATACAAAATTTAATCACTTGATAGAAAAACTCGACGAAAGTATATATAACAGTTTGATTACTCGAATGTTTACTTACTTCACTATTGCTAAAGGCAATTAAAATACGAGCGACTGACCTTGTGTGGCTAGTATAAAATTAAAGCCTAATTTAATATCCTGCTTTAGCTCTTTTGATATGACAGAACGTGGGTTTTCTCCTGCTTTTAAACTGTACTTGATGTGGCTTATCACAATGTTTATGTCTGAAACCTGGCTTTTGTCTTCGAGTAGTTCGTAAAAGCGAGTGAGCTCTTGCATTAACCACTTGGGAGTAAGGTGCCCGAATAACAAATTGTCAGGGCGACTGTTATCAAACGACACCTCAATAACCATACCTCTTAGCGTTTTGTTTCGCATTTGCTGTGCAAGATAGCGCCATATTTCGGCCAACTTGCCTTCTTTCTCGACATCGTCCGGGCCAGTATCACCAAAATAAACAAACATATCGTCGTCACTTTCAATAACGAAAGCCGTCGACTCTAGAGGGTGGCTTAAACTAAAGGGCGTGACAGTTAAATTCGTGCCTTCGATGGCAGTAGAATGTTTCGGTGCCAAATCGATAACATCGTATTTGTTTAGCTTTGGCTCTAAGCCTCGATTGGTAAAGTTTGCCCAAGCCTGCCAGTTAAAGTAAGTCGCCCCCATGGTGTCGTTTACTGACTTTAAGGCATAGATGGGTTTATTGTTATCATCTGGTGAAGCAACGAGTAACCCTGCTACATGGTCTAGGTGCCCATGGCTAATCAGGTATGCAGCAACGTGGTTATGCAGTATATTGCCGTTGGCTCGCAGGTTATTGTCGGGCTTGCTTTTTAAGCCGCTAAAAGCCCCTTCTTTTAACGCAACATCAATACCATTAACTATGCTTCCGGCGTCTAGGGCAATATAACGTTCCTCTTTTAAACTTCGCAGTAGAAATGCGCTCAAATTGCCGTCTTTAATACCACCAGTATCGCCTAATGTAACAAGTTGAAATGCTGGTTCTACACCGCTTTTTCTTGCTTCAACAGTAACGTTATATTCCGTTTCCTTGTCATTCGTTGAAACGGTGCTGCAAGCGGTTAGTACTGAGAAAATCAAAAGACCCAATAGATGTTTCAAAATTTCTTTATTCCCATTAAAAATATCTGTTTCTTACCTTTTTAAAGCTAAGCAAAAAACAAAAAAGATAAACTACATAACATCAAGCCCACATCACCATAATAGCCGCAACGCCAATTAAGAGCAGCCCACTAATTTCGCGTTTTGTAACCGTGTTTTTTAGCCAATAATGTGAGAGTACTAAAGTGAGCAACACCTCTAGTTGCCCCAGTGTTTTCACCAACGCCACATGCTGTAATGCCATGGCAGTAAACCAACAAATGGAACCTAAGCAGCTAACCGTGCTTATCGCTAGCACCTGCTTTTTGGCATTCACTAATTGGATAAATACGAAAGGTTTGGTTAATGCAATATATACACTTAAAGCTATAGCCTGAACACACAGCACCCACAAAAGCACCCATGCTGCTGCTACTGTATGTTGAATATCAAGCATATGGCTAGCTTCACGCACTAGCAATGAAGTTAGAGCAAAGCAGGTACCGCAGGCAAGGCCTATAGCAATGGTTTTCACACTAATACCATGAAGTCGGTTGCCGCTGCTTAGCACGAATACGGCTATTCCGCCTATGACTATGCCAGCCCAACCGAGAGGCGTTAGGTAACTGCCGAAAAAAAGCATGCCTACCACGCCCGCCACTAAAGCTTCGCTTTTAGCCAAGCCAGCTCCAATGGCAAAGTTCTTCTGCTTAAACAAAATCACCATTAAAGAAGTGGCCGCTATTTGAAGTAGCGAAGCACACAGTATCACTGCAATAAAAGAGCTTGAGAACTGAGGCACGTCACTGGCGCTACTGCGGTAGAGAATGAGCAAATAGACAAGAGCTATTGGCGGGGCCAAGATAAAGCGAGATAGCGTCACTCCAGATGTGTTTACTGTGTCGCTCAGCTTGCTCTGCAATGCATTGCGCACGGTTTGCATAACAACCGCGCCCAATGTAAATAAAATCCAACTCATTAGCGTCGCTTTATCTTGAAATTCGTATTTTAATCTGCCGTTCTAGCGTGTTTTATTTAGCGCTGGTTTCGCCACCAGACAACGACTGCAAACGCTTTGCTTTGAAGTCACTCTCGCGCTTCCAGTAAGTCCATACATCGCCTTGTGCATAATGAGTTAGCATAGAGCCAATAAGCGAAAGATCTTGCTCCACGCCACCTAATGTCCAGCTGGGAAGGTAGTCGTCATCTGCTTTATGGTAACGCTTGGTAATAAAGCTTGGGTCGGTATCGCCCAAACTCATAAACAGAATTGATGGTACTCCTTGCTTAGCGAGCGCAAAGTGATCAGAGCGGAAAAACAAACCATTTTGAGGGCGTGGGTCCATTTTTACGGTTCGCCCTTGTAACGCGGCTGCGTTTGCTAAGTCATCTTCAATAGATAAGTAACCCTCACCGTACTGCAAAATATAATCTACGCCATCGTTTACATTCATGCCGTCGATGTTTAAAAACGCCACCATTTTTGACGTAGGAATAGGCGGGTTGTTTGCGAAGAAATCAGCGCCAAGCAGCCCCGTTTCCTCAGCAGTGAATGCACTGAACATAAGGGTACGTGAAAAGCGCTTTTCAGCTTTGGTCAGTGCATCAGCCAATGTAAGCACGCCAGCAACGCCCGACGCATTGTCGACCGCGCCGTTATAAATTGTAGTTTGGCCGTTTTTCTCAACCTTTCCTAAGTGATCCCAGTGGGCATGCAGCATTACCCACTCGTCTGGCTTTGTTGTTCCTTCTAAAATTCCTGCCACATTTTGAGATTCGGCATGCTCAATGGTGTTGGTAAAGCTCAATGAAGCCTTCGCTTTTAATTCAATAGGTGTGAAGCCAGGTTTCGATGCCTTTTCTTTTAGCTCGCCATAATCTAAGCCCGCTTTTTCAAATAGTTGTCTTGCCGCATTAAGATGAAGCCAGCCCATTACACCAACTTGCGAAGCGTTGTTTTCTTCGTCAACCAAACTGAATTTAGTATTGGAGTTTGAGTTCTCGACAACGCCCCATCCATAACCTGCGGGCATAGTTTCGTGAACAATGAAAACGGCTTCTGCACCTTGTCTGGCCGCTTCTTCATATTTGTATGTCCAACGACCGTAATAAGTCATGGCATTACCTTGAAATAAAGCAGGATCTTTAGAGGCAAATCCCGGATCATTCACCAACATGACAACCGTTTTTCCCTTTACGTTAATGCGTTCATAATCGTTCCAATTATATTCGGGCGCATTAATGCCATAACCTACAAAGATAACGTCGCTACTATTCAACAAATAATCTTTAGCGATACGCTGCGTACGTGCCGTAAACTCGGCGCCAGCCTTGAACGTCAAATCACCAATAGCAAGGGCGCTCATGTTATTTGGTGTAATTTTGGCAAGCGGTACGGCTTGAGTGTAGCTCTCGCCGAAGGCGGGCTTCAGCCCTAGCTTCTTATATTGGGCTACCAGATAACTTACTGTTTTCTCCTCACCTTCTGATAGTGGACCTCGACCTTCGAACTCATCACTAGCCAAGGTTTTAGCGTGCTCGCGATAAACGCCCAAATTAATAGGGGCATTATTCAGCTTCATTTTCTCGCTTGCTAGCGTTGCCGAAGATAATTCATCGGCGATTTTAGTAGTAGCTTCAGCACTTGCTAAGCTAATAGAAAGAGCAGCGGTAAGCAGGGAGGCGCAAGTGAAAGACAAGACACGATAAGGTTTGCAAAGAGAAATAGTCATAAACCGTTGGTACAAATAAAAAAGGATACCGAAGAGTATCCTTTACAGCCAACTATCTCAACGCCAACATTTGGGATTTATAGGCCCATGGCGTGGCTAACAAAGGCGTTCTTGATTGTGCCTAACCTGTCGGTGGCAGACAGCCCTATACCACGAAGAAGTTTTTTGAATGGGTCATTACCATCAAATAAGAATTTAAAACCGTCCATCGCAGCGATCATTTTCATCGCTTCTGTTTTACGGCTGCGTTCATAGCTACGCAAGTTTTTATAAAGACCGATATCTTTACCTAATGCGTTAAGACTACTCAGCGTTTCAGCCAAAACAAGTGAGTCTTGCATACCTAAATTGGCGCCCTGCCCCGCTAGCGGATGAATAGTATGGGCTGCATCTCCAATCAGCACAACGCCATCCTTTGCCCACTGCCGTGCATAGCGCATGGTAAGAGGAAAGGCTGAGCGTTTTGTTTCGAGCACAGTCATGCCGAGTTTGCTATTGCTGGCTGCTGTTAACGCGTTACAAAACGCTTCGTCATCTAATGCCATCAGCGAAGCAGCTTGTTCCGGCGTTTGCGACCATACAATGGAACACACATTTGGCGCCACCATGGGAAGTAAAGCGAGTGGCCCTGTGGGTGTAAATGCTTGTCTGGCAATGTTGTTGTGAGGCTCGTCGGTTTTTATATTGGCTACAATGGCAGTGTGCTCGTAATCTTTGAAAGTAATGGGCAAACCAGCCTGCTTTCTAACAAACGAATTGGCACCATCTGCACCTACTAACAATCTGCAGCTTAGCACCTCATCGTTATCTAGCATAAGCATGGTCTGATTTGGCCCTGCTAGCACTCTTTCAATGCCAGCAGTTACAAGCTGAACATTCGATTGTGCTTCACCAGCCTCAGCTAGAGCATTAACCAGCGCTTGGTTTTCAACAATTATGCCTAAGGCATCGCTTCCCATTTCGCTGCATGAGAAATGGATGTCGCCAAAACTGTCTTTATCCCACACATGCATATCGGTGTAAGGGTTCGCGCGGTCTTGTTGTAGATAGTTCCACACATCAAATTGTTTTAGCGCCTTGATATTGGCCTGGTTTATGGCGCTCACTCTGGCCGTAGGCTTTTCAGAAAGCGGTTGATAGCACGCTGCCTTGTCAATAACGGCTATGCTTAATTCACTATTTTTAAGAGCGGCAGCAAGGGTTAACCCTACAATTCCCCCGCCCACTATTGCTATATCAACGTGCTGCATTGCGGTCTCTATTTATCTGCGGTGTTTCGCCATACCCTGTTGTATGTTTAACGAAGGCTTTCTTTGCCTGCGGCATCATACTCAGCGCCAGTAGCGATACATTCCGGCCGATTACCGTTGGAAAGTACTGATTAGAAAAGGTTCTTACCAAGGTATCGGTAAGGGTTATTGTATTGTTTCTGTCCTGTTCTCTTTCGTTCGCATAGCGTTGCAGAACATCAAATGCGCCCGCATCAAAGCGTTCAGGGAGATATTCAGGCACAGCTTGACTCTCACTGTTATCTTCACGCTTGTCTGCTGCATTTTGTTGTGAATTATGCGCGCTAGACGACGCGCTAAGAACATCAATTAACGTACTTAAGTCTCGTAAACCCAGATTAAAACCTTGCCCTGCAATGGGGTGTAAGGCTTGCGCTGCATTACCGACAACCACTGTGCGATGGCTGGTCAGTGATTCAGCTTTCACAAGCATGAGCGGATAACTTGCTAACTCACTGACTCTGAGTATTTTACCCTGGCGATAACCGAACGCATTTTGCAATGCCTTTATAAATTCTGTTCTAGTTAACGTCATCAAAGACTTTGCGGCTTCTGTTTCTACCGTCCACACGACTGAAAACCCGTTTCCTCGCGCTTTAACGCCCTCAATTTCACTATCGAAGGGGAGAAATGCCAGCGGACCATTTTGTGTGAAGCGTTCGTACGCTTTGTTTTGGTGAGGTGATTGCGCATGAACATTAAATACAATGGCGGTTTGCTTATAGTCACTCACGGTTTTAGCAATCCCAACCTGCTGCGCTAAACCAGAGCGGCCTCCATCAGCTAGCACTAGTAGCTTTGCCGTGAGCGTCTCGCCATTATCAAGCGCAACGTGTACCGCATCTTTTTGCTGAGTTACCGTTTCTACTTTTGCCGGGGCGATGTATTGATACGCCGAACTAGCATTTGCTGCCAAGCGTGTCAGCGCGCTTAAACTTACAACTTGTCCGAAAGCATCAATGTGATAATCATCGCTATTGAGGTTAAGTAAGCCCACATGGCCCTTGTCGCTTACTTCGATATGCTTGATTTCTGGGGGGAGTTCGCCGTTGTGCTGCTTAGCCACATCTTCCAGATTTAGCCCGACACTAGAGAGTTCAGCTACTGTACGTCTTGCAAGTGCAATGACGCGCGTATCGGTAAATGGATTAAAATCGGTATTTGATTCCTGAGTTTGTTTTGGGTCTGCAGCGTCAATCAGCGCTACAGAAAGTCCTACTTTTTCTGCAAGCCCTTTGGCCAACACGGTTCCCACGATACCGCCACCAATAATTACTACATCCACCGCTTCTGCTGATTTCACCGTGTTTTATCCTGCCGCCCTGTTTTTTTTCGTTATTTTTTTGCGCATACGCTAGATTAGCGACTATGCTTTCAACTTTTTTTCATAAGCGCTTCGATTTCTTCGATTTCTTTGGGCACATCTGAGGTGAGCACATCCACGCCAGTGGCGGTGATAACCACATCGTCCTCAATACGAATACCGATACCCTTATATTTATCTGGCGCATCGCTGTCTCGACTTATGTAAATGCCGGGCTCAACGGTGATAACCATACCTGGCTTCAGTGGACGATCTTCGCCTTCAATCTTATAGTTACCTACATCGTGTACATCAAGCCCGAGGAAATGCCCCAAGCCATGCATATAAAATTGTCGCCAGCTCTCGCTTTGTAGGTTCTCAGCTACACTACCTTCCAATATGTCGAGGTCAACTAAACCCTGAGTAATAATCTCGGCGCTGTGTAACATCGCTTCAGAAAGCGTTACACCAGGCGCAAGCATATCTAACACACTTTTTTGCGCTTTTAGCACAACGCTGTAAATGTCTCGTTGAGCCTGGCTAAAAGTACCATTCGCCGGAAAAGTGCGAGTAATGTCGGCAGCATAGCCTTGATACTCTGCGCCAGCATCGATCAAGATCAAATCACCATCATTTACTTGCGCATTATTCTGTACGTAATGTAAAACACAGGCGTTCTCGCCGCTTCCTACTATGGTACTGTAGGCGGATGAGCGTGCGCCGGCCATTGCGAACTCATGATGAATTTCTGCTTCTAACTGGTATTCAAAACAGCCCGGCGCTGCAAACTGCATTGCACGTTTGTGAGCGCGCGCGGTGATTTCTCCCGCCGCCTTCATCACGGCAACTTCACAGGCAGATTTGAACAAACGCATTTCGTGCAAAATAGGGCGAAAATCGTGTATTGCTCGTGGTGCAAGAGACTCTTTGGGCGCATCTCGTAAGGTATTTAACGCCTCAGTGATTAACTTGTCGTGTGCTTCGTTATGACCTAATCCAAAATAAAGGTTATCTTGCCCTTGAATTGACGCCAACAATGCCTCTTCAAGTTCTTGAAGTTCAAAAGCTTCATCTAAACTAAAACGAGACAAAGCCGCTTCAGCCCCAAGGCGCTTCCCCTGCCAAATTTCGGCGCTTTTGTCTTTGTCTTGCACCACCATCGCTCGGTAACTTTCACCATAGCGTGAATGGTTAGATAATATTAGCCATGCATTCGGCTCTTCAAACCCAGTTAAATACCAAAAATCGCTGTCTTGCCTAAAGGTATACTCGGTATCTCGACTGCGTGTGACTAATCCAGCTGCCGGCACAATACATACACTGTTAGGTCCACACTGAGCCAGTAGCCTGTCCTGTCTGGCAATAAACTCTTGCGCACTAATCATAAACGAGAAAACCCTGAGTAAGTGACTTGAATGACCTGAACTAAGTAACTAATAAAAAGGCTACTTTTTCCGATAGTAATTATTTAGTGTACGGATGGCGTGTCTTGTTGATCATCTAACAGTGATTGACCAAGTTCGCTGAAGCATAAAATAGCAGAGACTTTTACGTATTCTTCCACTTCGAACAATGCCTTTTCCGACTCTTCATCTGCGTCCATGGGCTCTTCCATACGAGAGATATCAGAGAAATCCTCTAGGGCCTCTTTTACATCTTCTGAGCATTGCATCAAATCTTGTTGATGAAGTCCAAACCCTAACATAAACCCTTGAACCCAATTGATAAGAGCAGCACCACGATCATTGATAGGCGCGTGGTCTTCGGGAAGCAATAAGTTCAATGCAAACTCCGGCTCAAGCAATTGTTGGCAGGTTTGATTAAAAAGCGCATTCAGAAGGTGCTCGGTTTGGTCGTCGAAGCTTTCCCCTTGATTAATGGTTTCACTCAACGCTTCTTGCCATTTTAGATCAGTGAGAGACATTCCCCCGCAAAGCATGCCGCACAGAATGCCGTGGACTTCGGCTCCGTCTACTATGATGCCTTGCTGAGTCAATTTATTACTTACACTGTCGTAATCGAGCTGTTTTTCCACGGTTCTTTCTCTTCGTTTGAAATGAGTTGAGATTAACGCACCATTGTTACGTGGCCCATATCTCTTGATGGTGGTAATACTAGCAAAAATCAATCTATAAAGCCTACCTTTGGCAATGTTGCTGTCATGGAATAGCAGTGCCAGCAAAACGTCGTACACGCTTTGCACAATCACTTACGACACTTGTTTATTCGGTGCTCAAACAAACTTAATTTGTGTTTGTTTATCAAAATTAAAAAGCGGTATGGGTAGCAACACTGCATGATTTCATCTAAGATCAGTGTCGTTGGATAAGGATTTCCTTTCGCACAGCGTTTCAAACTGTCTTTTAGTCTGTTATTTCCTGAATTAGCTGTTTGGTTATTATTGAGCTTAACTAATATGCGTGTATAATTGCTGACCAATTGGTCAAGAAAAGTAATATTTTTTTACCGCTTTTATAATCACCACGCAAAATAGTTATAAAGCGCTTTAGGTGATCCTCTTCACTGGATCTCGCGTTTGATATACCCTGTTGCGTTAATACAACAACAATGTTTCCTGGGATGTTTGCTAGTTCATTCATGTCCCTGGCCGATGCTTTAAACCAAGGAAGTTGAAACAGCTGCTATTGTGCAAGCTCGACACGTATCGAGAAGCCTACGGCAATTGTGATACTTCCGCCCTGAACTTTTCGGTTCACGGGCGAAACATGGACAGCGGCATTCTGGGAAGCGCCCTCTTTCGACGGAAGAAGAAATGGCAATAATAAATTTTGGCTCTATAAATATTGACCACGTTTATCAGGTAGATCACTTTGTTCAACCTGGTGAAACATTAGCTTCAACCCATTACCAAACCTTGTTAGGCGGTAAGGGTGCAAACCAGTCCATAGCTCTAGCGCAAGCAGGTGCAGACGTTCGACACGTCGGCAGCATTCACGAGAACGACGCCTCATTTAAACAAGCACTTATTAAAAAAGGTGTGGATTGTCGTGGCGTAAAGTGTTCCGAAGTCCCTTCTGGTCACGCAATTATTCAAGTTACCCCTAGCGGCGAAAATGCCATCGTACTTTTTGGTGGTGCAAACCAAACCATAGATGCGAAAACCGTAATGCAGGCGCTAGACGACACACGCCCTTCAGACTGGGTGCTTACTCAAAACGAAACGAGCAGTATTGAAGAAGTACTTCGCCAAGCTAAAGAGAAGCAGCTTAAAGTGGCTTTTAACCCTGCCCCTATGAGCGAGTCGGTCAAACAATTACCACTCGACTGCGTAGATTTACTTATTGTAAATGAAACAGAAGCAGCTGCGATTACGGGTAAAGAAGAACTTGAAGATATTGTGACCGTATTTAAAGAACAATGGTCACATTGTGAGGTTATAATTACGCTAGGAAAAGCAGGCGTAATGATGCTTCGTAAAAGCGACGTTATTGAAGTTAAAGCGTTCTCTGTTGACGCTGTCGACACTACCGCAGCGGGTGATACCTTCATAGGGTATTTCCTTTCAGCTTATTGTAATCATACTGATGCAAAACAAGCATTACGCCGTGGCTGTGCAGCTTCTGCAATTGCAGTAACGCGAGAAGGTGCCGCGCAAAGTATTCCAACACAAAAAGAAGTGGATCGTTTCTTAGCGAAACACGCCAATTAGCAAGACGCATTGAGATAATTTGATGACACATAAAATCATATTAGATACAGATCCGGGCATTGATGATGCGATGGCGATATTCTTCGCATTTCAATCACCAGATATTGAAGTCCTAGGTTTAACCACTGTTTTTGGTAATGTTCCAGTAACTATGGCGGCACAAAACGCGCTAACTCTGTGCGAAATTGCCGGTAAAGACATTCCTGTTACCAAAGGTGTTGGTATGCCTTGGGTAGGTCCAGAATCTACTTACGCTCACTTTGTACATGGTGAGTACGGCTTTGGACATATTAAGCCAGAAGCGCCTAAAACTGAGTTAGACCCGCGTAGCTCAGCCCAGTTCATCGTAGATATGGCCCGCAAGTATCCAGGCGAGATTACTATTGTCGCTATAGGTCCACTTGGCAATCTAGCACTTGCTTTGCGTCTTGAACCTGAACTGCCGAAGTTAGTGAAAGGCGTCAGTATTATGGGCGGCGCCGCATTTGTACCTGGCAACGTCACCCCTGTTGCTGAAGCCAATATTTGGAACGACGCAAACGCTGCTGAAATCGTATTTGCTGCAGACTGGGAACTGACCATGTTCGGTCTTGACGTGACTAACTTCACACCTTTCTCACCTGAGTTCGTAGAAAAACTTGAAGATAAAAACAATACCCTTGGTGGGTTTGTTAAAGAAAGTGCACAGTTCTACATGGACTTCTACTCACAGAACCGTGAAGACCGCGTTTGTTTCTTCCATGATGCATTCCCTATTGCACATCTTCGTCACCCTGAGCTGTTTGAACTGACAGAAGGTCATGTTCGCGTTGGTACAGGCACGCTAGATAGAGGGCAAACCGTTGTGGCTCCAAAAGGAACGACGCCTAGCCCGCTGTGGAATGAGGCAAATACCATCAAAGTTGCAACTAAAGTTGACCATCAAAAATTGGAACAATTATTCATAGATACCTATGCTCTATGATATCTTTAAGGGATTGTTTATATACAATCCCTTTTTATTTAAGCGTTAGGTAAAATCTCTATGGAAGTGGCGCCACTCCCCAAAAACGAAGATGAACGTTTAGCGGAGCTATTAAGCTACGATGTCCTCGACACTGAAGCCGAAATACTGTTCGATGAATTAACCGCGCTTGCCTCACAGATATGTGAAACTCCTATCGCCCTTATCAGCTTAATCGACCCAAATAGACAGTGGTTTAAATCGAGGGTGGGCCTTGATGCCGAAGAAACGTCAAGAGAAATAGCGTTTTGTTCCCATGCTATTTTGCAAAAAGACGTGTTTGAAATTCCCAATGCTACCCTAGACAAACGATTCCACGACAATCCCTTAGTGACAGGTGCGCCGGATATACGTTTTTATGCAGGGGCACCACTTATTACTCCGTCGGGTCATGCTATAGGGACTTTGTGTGCAATAGACAAGAAACCTCGCCAACTAACCGATGCTCAAAAAGCTTCACTTCAAACCTTAAGCAAATCGGTAGTGGCACATCTTGAACTTAAGCGAAAGAACAGAGAACTTGAGCGAACCAGCCAATTCAAATCTGATTTCTTGTCTTACATAAGCCACGAAATTAGAACACCGCTTAACGCTATCAATACATTCAGCCACCTACTTGAAAGTGAAGCAAATAAACTGAATCTGCCTAGCACTTTCTCTACGCCTTTATCACATGTATCGCAAAGTGGCGAAAGGCTTCTGGAAATTGTTAATTCTGTCTTAGATATTAACCAGATAGAAGCAGGTAAAATGCGGGTAATGCCACGAACTGTCCGCTTAAACGACTTTTTCACTCACTTATTTTCCCTCACTAAAATTCGCGCGGAAGAAAGCGGTGTCGTATTTAGCACGTCAAGTGAGGCAGCGCTGCCTGAATCTCTATTTTTTGATGACACTAAGTTCGGTCAGGTTGCGCTTAACATACTATCTAACGCAATAAAGTTTACGGCAAAGGATAAATCTGTAAAAGCGCAGGTGAAATACAAAAACGGTAAATTAATTTTTAACGTGATTGATCAAGGTATTGGAATGAGTGAAGAGGACCAGGAGCGACTGTTCACCCCCTTTGAGCGAATGGAAAATGCCCGCAAGATAAGCGGGACGGGTTTAGGCCTTAATATATCAAAGCGCCTTGTCGAATTAATGGACGGCTCAATTAAGGTGAGTAGTAAGTTAAATGCAGGGACACGGGTTAGCGTTTCAATACCCGCCGACTTAATCGGTACTTCTGAGCCCTTTGAATCATCCCCGCGAAGTCTGGTGGCGCAATTAGATATTGATAAATCAGCTAATGTGCTTGTTGTTGAAGATCACTACATTAACCAAGTGGTAATCCAAACATTTTTTGAAAAGTTAGGCGTTCAATTTGCCATTGTGAGTACCGGTGAGGAAGGCGTTGAATATGCAAAGTCTCACCCTGCTGAACTTGTTCTTATGGACTTAAACTTACCGGGTATTCAAGGTGATGAAGCGACAGCTCAAATAAAAAGATTGAGGCCTGAGCTTCCAATTGTAGCCTTAACTGCAGATGTTATTACGAAGCCCGATTATCTTCGAGAAAAAGGCCTAGATGATGTATTAACAAAGCCTATTAACAGTGATGAGCTTATTCGCGTACTCAATCACTTTTTAGCAAAAGAAAAGCAGTAAAATGACAGCGACTAAAGAACGGCTCAAATTGCCAGGTTTACTGCATACGCCCTATAGTTAAATACAAAACCACATTAGAACATGGTCTCAGAACAAATATTGAAATCGCGCACCGCCTTGAGAAAAGAGCTTCGAGAAGCGCGTCGCGCGTTAAGCGCAGTTCAACAGGAAGAGGCCGCACGTGGTATAGCTGAGCAACTACATCAGTTGCCCTTATTAAAACACGCTCGCAATATAGCCGGTTATCTAGTAAACGATGGCGAAGTCGATCTCGGCCCCTATATTGCCTCGCAGTGGCAGAGCACCCCTTCAAAACAGTTTGCGCTGCCCGTACTTCACCCCGTTTGCAAAGGTCACTTACTCTTTCTTTTTTACTCCAGCCATACTGCACTGGTGAAGAACAAGTATAAAATCAAAGAGCCTGCACTATCCTGTCAAAACGTACTTCCAACGTCACAATGTGACGTTATTCTTATGCCTTTGGTTGGATTTGATATTAAGGGAAACCGACTAGGCATGGGGGGCGGTTACTATGACAGAACACTAGCGTTTACCCAAACCAAACGGCACTCTCGAGATCAACTATGCCCCAAAAATCCAAAGCTTGTCGGTATTGCTCACGATATCCAAGAGGTTAAATCATTACCTATTGCACCTTGGGACGTGCCGTTAGACGCCATTGTCACGCCTACTAGGACGTTAATTTTCAACAACACTTAATACCCACGATATCAAAATGTGATGACTTATATGTGGGAGCGTTTACGCATATACGTTACACTGCCAAAAACGATAAGCCGGAGAATGACCATGGATCAGAACGCAAAGAAACAAGCCGTAGCCAAAGCAGCCATCGACTATGTTGAGTCTGACAGCATAGTGGGTGTGGGTACAGGTTCTACCGTCAACTTCTTCATTGAAGAACTTGGCAAGATAAAGCATAAAATTGAAGGTGCAGTGTCAAGCTCAGAAGCCTCGACCGAGCGCTTAAAAGCACTTGGTATTGAAGTATTTGAACTTAATGAAGTAAGCAATTTATCTGTTTATATCGATGGAGCAGATGAAGTTACTGAACATAAGCATATGATCAAAGGTGGTGGCGCCGCACTCACTCGCGAAAAAATTGTTGCAGGTGCAGCCACGACTTTTGTCTGTATTGTTGATGAAAGTAAGCGTGTGCCAGTACTGGGCTCCTTCCCACTCCCGGTTGAAGTTATTCCTATGGCTCGCTCTTTTGTTGCTCGCGAGTTGGTCAAACTGGGCGGAGACCCTGAGTATCGTCAAGGCGTTGTGACCGATAATGGTAACGTTATTTTAGACGTGCACAATCTCGAGATATTAAACCCTCGCGAGCTAGAGCAGAAAATTAATAACATTCCAGGTGTAGTAACCAACGGAATTTTTGCGCTGCGCGGTGCTGACATTGTGCTTAGTGCAACGGAAAGTGGCGTCGAAACTTTTAAGTAAACACCATTTGAAATGAGCAAAAAACTTCTATGCAGGTAATGCAGCTAATTACTTTTTTGCGTATATGCAACACCTGCGGTGAAAAGCTAAACAAAAACTGCTTTTAACTTTATACGTTTTCTGTTAATTTCCGTTTGGACGTCTAGATGTCTTTTAAAGAAAGTAGGTATTCTTGTTCCTCGAAGCCATTGGCTTCGACCAAAAACAAAACCGACGGAATTAAAAGCGTGGTGGCGCTAGATTTCAGACCAAAAACAGCTTCGATACGTGAAACGAGAAATACTAAGCTGCAATACCGTTAGAAGCCTTTAACAAACGTCTGAAGCACGTGTTTTAGTGATTCAAGTAAACCAAATTACATCAGTGAGAGATAGCGAGTTCATGAGCAAAGTTTCATTAGAGAAGGATAAGATCCGAATTTTGTTGTTAGAAGGTGTTCACCAGAGTGCCTTAGAAACACTTCAAAGCAATGGGTATAGCAACATTGAATTTCTCAAGACCTCTCTTCCAGAAGATGAGTTAATCGAGAAAATCAAAGACGCTCACTTTGTAGGTATTCGCTCGCGCACGCAAATTACAGAGAAAGTGGTTGATGCTGCGCAAAAGCTAGTGGCCATTGGCTGTTTCTGTATTGGCACAAACCAGGTTGATCTTGAAGCGACACAGCGCCGCGGCATCCCAGTATTTAATGCGCCATTCTCGAACACACGTTCAGTAGCAGAATTAGTGCTTGGACAAATTATTCTTCTACTTCGCCAAGTACCTAGCAAAAACGCGAAAGCACACCGTGGAGAATGGGAAAAAACGGCCGTTGGCTCATATGAAGCGCGTGGTAAGACATTAGGCATCATTGGTTATGGCCACATTGGAACGCAGCTTAGTATTCTTGCTGAACACCTTGGTATGCGCGTTCAATTTTTCGATATTGAAGACAAACTTGTATTAGGTAACTCGGCTCAAGTGAAGTCACTAGAAAAGCTACTTAACACATCTGATGTTGTATCGCTGCATGTTCCTGAAACGCCTCAAACTCAAGACATGATTGGCGAAAAAGAGCTGTCACAAATGAAAAAAGGCAGCATTCTTATTAACGCATCTCGTGGTACTGTGGTTGATATTGATGCGCTTGCAAAGGCACTGGAGAGCGGACAACTCAACGGCGCGGCAATTGACGTATTCCCTGTTGAGCCGAAATCTAATACGGAAGAATTTGAATCGCCACTTCGCGCGTTCGATAATGTCATTCTTACTCCTCACGTAGGTGGAAGCACGCAGGAAGCACAAGAAAATATCGGTATAGAAGTCGCTGGAAAACTCGCGAAATACAGCGACAACGGCTCTACGCTGTCGGCAGTTAACTTCCCTGAAGTTTCGTTACCGGAACATACGGGTCGTTCGCGCCTGCTTCATGTACACAAAAACCAGCCTGGTATTCTTACTCAAATTAACCAAGCATTTGCAGAGAAAGGCATCAACATCGAAGCTCAGTATCTACAAACAAATTCAGAAATCGGTTACGTGGTTGTTGATGTACAAGAAGACCGCGGCTATGAAGCCCTCGCTGAACTACAACAAATTGACGGTACAATCAAAACACGTATTCTTCACTAGAAACGATAGCAACAACACCTTGATGGGACATCTACTGCAAGATGTCTTTTACAAAAAAACGCTGCATGTTATGCAGCGTTTTTTTGAATTTTCATATCTAAAGGCATTGAAAGACAGCTCATTTTTAACTGCCTTTGTACCCTCAAATCTGGCTTAAAAGAAATTGTAAACCAGGCTTACTGCGGTCTCTGTATCTAACTTCTCAACATCGTCTTCAACATTAGTGTTGTGATCAAGTTTGAAAGACAAACGCATGGATAGGTTGCCACTAATCGTTGCGGTAAGCGCTGATTCTGCGCGAGATTTAGTATTGTCAGAACCTACTTCCGTACTCACTGTTTGTGTGAACTTAGCGGTATCTGAAATTTTCCACGAATAGGCTGAAGATGCACGAACAATAACGCTATCTAAGTTTTCACCGTCTTGTGTTTCAATAAACGAGTAACCAGGACCGATTGAGTATTCAAGGGTATGGCGTTTATTCTCTAATACCTTTTGGTTCCAACCAGCAGCGATAGTAGATTGGTAATTAAAGTTACTGAAACGGTCGTCTTCGTATGATGCAAAGCCGAATAAACGATTATCTGGGTTTTCTAACTTGTAGTTACCTTGTGCTGAACCGAAGAACTTTTGTGCTGACGTGAATTCAATATCTTCTCCATCATCACCTTCTACTGTCTCTTGCTTGTAAAGACCTTTAAGAACGTAATCGTTACTCCAACTTTCAAGCTCCTGATGCGCTTGAATACCTGCACTGATTGACGTGGTTTCAGTGTTACCTGAGGTTGATATGAAGCCCAATTCACCTTCCATTGTAAAAGGCTTAACTTCATCATCTTGAGCGAAAACGGCTGGAGAAAGAGAAACTGCAATTAAAGATGCAAGCACTTGCTTTTTCATTGAACAATCCTATTGATTATCGGTCCATTAGTCGTACACGACACCTTTGGTACTGCAAGGCGGTACAACGCGAATTTTAACGTAGTCTGTTAGAAGGCATTGCAAAGTAGCAGCTACCATTATCGATGTGCTGCGCAGTTTACATTTTCATCCTTTCTAGTCAATGCGGAATAGACAAAAAGCCGGTTTCACTAGCGAAATTTAAACTAATTACCTAAAAAAACTGGTACACCAAGGCAACTGATGTCTCCGTGCTGAGCGCAGCGACGTCTTCTGGCGTGTCGGTTTCGTGACTTAATATAAATGACAATTTCATTGCTAATGAACCGAACACGTTCGCGGAAAGCGAGGTTTCGGAGCGAGATTTGGTATTCTCTTCACCTGCTTCAGTGCTTACAAACTGCCTTAGTTTGGCACCCGAACTCCAATGGTATTTATACTCAGCTGAAGCGCGCACAATAATGCCGTCATTTATAAGGCTATCGTTATCTTCCTCTGCCTCAATGAAGGTGTAACCTGGCCCCACGCTATAGCGAAATTCACTGTCTTCGTTGCGCCAAACGCGCTGCGACCAACCCGCCGCCAGCGAGGCTCGATGGTCGTATCCGGTAAATTTGTCATCTTCAAGATCGCCATACATGAAAAGACGGCGACCAGGGGTTAGAAGTTTATAGTCGAATTGGGCACTGGTATAAAATCGCTGAGCACTGATATCACGCTGCGTATTCGCTCTTCCGCTCTCCTTGTAAAGCAGTTCAGCAAAATAAACACTGCTCCAGTTTTCAGTTTCATGATCAGCATTCACCGCTGCTTTCACACTGGCAGCAGATGTATTACCGGTGTTAACTAATACACCAAGCTCGCCATCGAGAGTAAAACGGGGAATTTCATCGTCAGTGTCAGGAGTAAAGTCGGCATGATAGAGCGTTTCGATTAGATCTCTGGCCTTTACTGAAGCGCACACGCTTAAAAAGAAAACAGCAATAGCTATGCTTAGCAGGATTTTCATGAACATAATCTGATTTACGTTAAGCTTTTATAGTTCTTAGATTACGTCTTAAAACGACGCTTGTTATTCCAATCCTATGGAGAGCTTTCAACGTTCTTGCAGTATATCGATGAAGTAACGGGGTTTTATTATTAAAGCTCAGTTAATAAGTGAAGCAATTTTTGCTGTTTCTTGCTCAGCGTAATCAATTGAATTACTTATTACTTCCATGTCGAGACTTAACGTATTGGCTATTTCTGGCGTAAAAAGTTCAATATTTGCGTAATTTTCTTTATCTAGCTGACTAAACGTTATTCGATTAGCCAATGCCAGCACACAAACATCCACGTCAGACGCGTACTTCGCCTCATCATTCATGAAGGATACAGGGTAGTACAAGCCAATAGGTAAGTGCCAATTTTCGAGTATGATACCGCTGCATTGCGCAAACGTAAAACCGAAATGCGTTAACTGGTCAATATGTGGTAATTCTTCCTTTTCAGCATTCTGATAATTGTAGTAACGCTGAGGCTCTTTCTTTGCCACTACCAATTCGCTTAGGTTTTGAAGAATACCCATAACAAAGAAACGTTCCGCGCCGCGAACATTAAGTCGCATTGCAAGGCTTTTCGCGAGCATGCCGCAGTAAACCGATTGATACCAATGTTTATCTAGTTTAATAAGAATATTGTCAAAGTGCTTGAAAGCCGTTGTGGCCGTTTCAGCCATGACCAAATTGTAAAGCGCTTCTCCACCGATAACGCTTATGGCTTTTGACACTGTCTCAATTTGGGATGGGAAACGAAATAAAGAGCTGTTCGCTAAACGCAGTACTTTAGCAGTTAGCGACGCGTCTGCACTGATAAGCTGACCGATATCTTCAGCGCTAGAACGGGGGTCGTCAAGCGTAGCACGCAGCCTCACGCAAATATCGGGCAACGTAAATGATTTCGCGGCAAAGGCAACATACTTATCTAACGACATGTATTAAATCTCAGTCTCTTTTAATTTTTAACTTATCTATGACGGCGAATCGAACAAGGGGTACTGTTGTTCCCTCTCCTCGCCTTGCTCAACTTGGGCCTTACGCTTCTTAGCCAGTACGGCTTTTTTGCGCCGTACACATGCACTGATTATTTTCCGTTTGGTAGCGTCATCTACCTTAAGCCAATAAAGACGCTCATCCCGGCTTCGAAAACATCCTTTACAAAAACCTCGTGGACCAGACTCACAGACACCAACACAGGGGCTAGGAATTTCAAAAAATTCCAGTTGCTGAGCGTGCGTTTTTGGGTCTGTCATCTCAGACGTTCCACCTTCTTAGTAGCAGGCTTTAGATAGTACGGCACTGACAAGGATTAAACCCCATTAGCATGCATCAAACCAGTAGACATTAGCAGTAAGTTAAGTAAATATTTTATTAAACAAACACAAAAAGGTTTATTTTTTAAACTACAAGGCTTGAGCGTGTGCTCTTTGCGTCAGCATCAGCGATGTATAATGCATAATGCAGTACAAAAGTCTTCACACTCTCCTCGTACCTAAAGCATAACATGAATATTAGTCTACAAGCGTGTATTCAATGGTGGAAACAACTCGAACTTTCTTAATATGAGGGTGGTGGCTATCCCGGCTTGATATACTGAACTGCCCTTGATTAGCACGCTTTATCTTTCCCAACGTACTGTTTGAGTCTGAGGCAAACTTTTCCGCAACTTCACGAGCATTTAACGTAGCCTCTTCAATCATCGCCGGCTTCACATCATTTAATCGAGTAAATACATAGTCAGGCTGTGCGCGGTAACTTTGATCTGATAGCACAATACCGGTTTTGATTAATTCACCAATTTGCTGCATTAATTCACGTACTTTTTCTACCTCATTGGAAAAAACCGTTACCGTTTGAATTGCACTGTAGCGAAACGGCGCCCTTTCACCGCTCCCGTATTGTTGCGCAAGTTTGTCGTTAATTTCAGGCTTGCCGATGGCTACACTCTCAACAGGAATACCTTTTTCTTTTAGAAAATCGGCTACCTTGATGCTGTTTTTCTCGATATTTTCATACAGCTGGGGTAAGTCATTTCCTGCGTCGACAAACTGAATAGGCCAAATCACTTGGTCAGCGATGTATTCTCGCTCTGACAATCCTTTGACGGTAACTACCCTATCCCACGTTTGCATATCGTTCATGGCAGACGATACCTGGACGCCAAGTAAAGACACCGCAATCACCATGCCCAGCGCCATTACTATTGCTGCACCTATTCTCATTAGAGTCTCCAATTATCTGTTGTACTTTTTAACTTGGTGTTAAGGATGTAGTGAAATATAAGCATTTAAATAATGCAATACGAGATAAAAGCTGACCAATGGTGGCAAAAAAAAGGCCACTCAAACGAGTGGCCTAAAGAGCCCCTTAAGAGGGCAACGCTTGGGTAGTCGGGAGAGTTAACCTTTACGTTTCAGTAAATAATAAAATACAGGGGTAAGAATTAAGCCAAAGAAGGTTACGCCAATCATGCCTGAGAATACGGCAACCCCCATCGCCTGGCGCATCTCGGCACCAGCGCCGGTAGAAATAACCATAGGCAACACCCCCATAATGAAGGCAATTGATGTCATTAAGATTGGGCGTAAACGTAAGCGGCTTGCCTCTTTAATGGCAGAAAGTGCGTCCATTCCGCTGTCTTGCAATTCCTTGGCAAACTCCACAATAAGAATGGCGTTCTTCGTAGCAAGGCCGACCAATACAATCAAGCCAATTTGAGTGAAAATATTATTGTCGCCACCGTAAATTTGCACGCCTATTAAGGCACTTAACAACGTCATTGGCACAATGAGAATAATCGCTAGTGGTAAACGCAAGCTCTCATATTGCGCCGCCAACACCAAGAACACCAAAAGCACAACCAGTGGAAATACGAAGGCTGAAGCATTACCTGCCAGTATTTGCTGATACGTTAGTTCGGTCCATTCATAGGTCATTCCGAGCGGCAAGGTTTCAGCCAATACTTCTTCAATGGCCGCTTTCGCTTGGTCTGACGAATAGCCAGGCGCTGGGGCACCGTTGATTTCGGCGGTAACGTAGCCATTGTAGTGCATCACTCGGTCTGGACCGGCGCTATGTTGAACGTCTAGGAATGAGCCTAGCGGTATCATTTCACCTTGGCTATTTCTAATTTTAAACTGGGTAATGTCACCAATTTCCTGACGATATTGAGCATCTGCCTGAACATTAACTTGATAGGTTCTGCCAAACAAATTGAAGTCATTAACATACAGCGAGCCCAAATAGGCTTGAAGCGTGGTAAACAAGGTATCGATGTTTACCCCTTGGCTTACCGCTTTTTCACGGTCTACATCTACATCTAGCTGCGGTACAGCTACAGTAAAGCTTGTGAATGAACCTGTTAGCGCTGGGTGCGCCCACGCTTTACCGATGACTTCTTGGGTTACACGCTCTAGCTCTTCAAATCCTAAATTACCTCTGTCTTCCACTTGCAAGCGGAAGCCACCAATAGTGCCTAGCCCCATTACCGGTGGTGGTGGGAAAATAGCGACATAAGCCCCTTTAATCGAGCCAAACTGCTGATTGAGTTTTGCGGCAATGGCACCTGCAGATAATTCTGGCGACTGTCTTTCACTAAAAGGCTTAAGCGGGGTAAATAAAATTCCAGAACTTGGGCTATTAGTAAAACCGTTAATATTTAAGCCAGGAAACGCTACAGCGTCTGACACGCCCGGGTGTTCCATGGCAATGCGGGACATTTCGCGAATGACTTCTTCGGTTCTGTCTAAGCTTGCCGCATTAGGCAGTTGTGCAAAGGCTACTAAGTATTGCTTATCTTGACCTGGCACGTATCCGGTAGGCGTAGTCGCAAATTGATTATACGTAAGTGCGATAAGCCCCGCATACAACACCAACACAATACCACTTTTACGAATTAAGCCGCCAACCGCCCCGGTGTATTTTTTCGAACCACGCTCGAATACCCGGTTAAATGGCGCGAATACAAAACGACCAAACACTTTATCCATAGTGCGAGTTAGCCAATCATTGGCTTTACCGT
Source organism: Alteromonas sp. KUL150 (assembly GCF_009811475.1). Classification (NCBI taxonomy): domain Bacteria; kingdom Pseudomonadati; phylum Pseudomonadota; class Gammaproteobacteria; order Alteromonadales; family Alteromonadaceae; genus Alteromonas; species Alteromonas sp. KUL150. The sequence continues at coordinate 98,515 of NZ_BLIJ01000021.1, read as the reverse complement.
GAGGTTTCAATAGTAGAGCAGATAAAGCAGGGCTAAGTGTTAACGAGTTAATCGCAGATATTACGGTCGAAATAGTGATAGTAAGCGCAAACTGCTTATAGAACTGCCCGGTCAGGCCGCTCATAAAAGCCGTTGGTATAAATACAGCAGCCAATACCAGCGTAGTAGCAATAATCGGCCCAGTCACTTCTTTCATTGCCTGAACGGTTGCGTCGAATGGCGACTTACCTTCAGCGATATTTCGCTCTACGTTTTCAACTACAACAATGGCGTCGTCGACCACGATACCAATTGCTAGTACCAAGCCAAACAGCGACAAGGCATTAAGTGAGAACCCCATGAGCTGCATGAAAGCAAAGGTGCCCACTAATGATATGGGTACTGCAACTAACGGAATAATAGACGCACGCCATGTTTGAAGAAACAGCACAACCACCAGTACAACAAGCAATACAGCTTCAAACAGGGTATCAACCACTGCTTCAATGGAGCCACGCACGAATACCGTTGGATCGTAGACTATGTCGTACTCCAGGCCATCTGGAAACATTTTAGACAGCTCGGCCATACGTGCTCGCACATCATCTGAAATCTGAATAGCGTTCGAGCCAGGTGCCTGGAAAATCGGAATAGCTGCTGCCGGGTTATTGTTTAACAGCGAACGCAACGCATAGTTGTCAGCACCTAGCTCAATGCGTGCAATATCTTTTAAGCGAGTAATTTCACCGTTTTCGCCCGACTTAACAATGATATTTTCAAATTCAGCTTCGTCTTTTAACCGTCCGCGAACATTGATAAGCAGCTGAAATTCACTGGTTCCTGTTGGCTGCGCGCCTAGGCTACCTGCCGCCGCTTGCTGGTTTTGGTCCGCAATAGCTGCTGCCACATCGCCAGGGTTTAATTGAAGCGCAGCAAGCTTGTTAGGGTCTAGCCAAACACGCATACTGAATTCACCTGCGCCGAATAAACGCACTTGCCCTACCCCGTTAATGCGCGCCAGCTCATCTTTCACGTTCTGGTCAGCATAGTTAGACAGGTAAAGCATGTCGTAACGATTATCGGGCGACGTTAAGTGCACCACCATGGTTAAATCTGGCGAAGACTTTTCGGTAACTACGCCTAGTCGCTGCACTTCCTGCGGCAGTCGTGGAGTAGCACGATTAACACGGTTTTGTACTAAAGTAGTCGCATCATCTGGATCGGTTCCAATAGCGAAGGTGATAGTGAGCGTCATACGACCGTCGCTTGTCGCCTGCGAGGACATATACAGCATATCTTCAACACCGTTTATCTCTTGCTCTAGCGGTGTTGCAACGGTTTCAGCAATGACTTCTGGATTAGCGCCAGGATAACTTGCAGTTACCACAACAGTAGGCGGCACGACTTCTGGGTATTCGGTAATTGGCAACTGCCATACCGCAATGGCGCCACCAATAAAGATAAGTAGTGAAAGCACGCCCGCAAAAATCGGGCGGCTAATGAAAAACTGCGATATGTTCATTACTTAAGACCTGCCGTCGCTGTACTCGAGGTAAATGAACCACCAGATAGAACATCTTCAACCTGCGCCATGTTTTGAGCGACTTGTGATGCATTATCAACGCGGGCCTGCCAGTTAGATAAGTTTGCTAGCGCATCTTCATCCCCCATAGGCACTTCGTTAGCAGCCACTTGTGCACCAGGGCGTACTCGCTGTAAACCGTCAACTACGATAGTGTCGTTGGCATTTAGGCCGCTAGTGATAATGCGCATGCTGCCCACTTTGTCACCAAGCTTAACCGCGCGATATTCAACCTTACTTTCGTCGTTAACCACCAATACATACTTGTTGTTAAGGTCTGTACCAATAGCTTTTTCTTTAATGAGAATACCCTGTTCGTCTGTATCTCCCGCAAGTTTAAGGTGCGCAAACAAGCCAGGAATTAAACGGCCATCTTCGTTATTAAATACGGCGCGAACGCGAAGTGTGCCAGTGCTGCCGTTCACTTGGTTGTCGATAAAATCAATCTGCCCCCAGTGGTTGTAGTCCGATTCATTTGCTAGACGCATCCCTACTGGCTGCTCGCTTACTGCCGTTGATGCTTTTTTATTGCCGTTTGAATTATCACTTAAATAATTTAAGTAAGTCTGCTCATCAATATCGAAATACGCATAAAGTCGATCGGTAGAAACAATACGAGTGAGTTCTGTTTGACCTGCGGTAACAAAGTTACCTTCCGTGATATTGGCACGAGATATACGGCCTGAGATAGGCGCTTCAACTCGGGCAAACCCGCGGTTTAAGCGCGCCACTTCAAGTGCGGCTTGTGTTTGATTTAAGCTTGCTAGTGCTTGATTCTTTTCTGCTAGGCGAGCGTCAAGCACCTCTTCAGATACCGCTTGGGTTTTACGTAGTTTGAATGCGCGGTTGTAGTTTTGCTCAGCAAGCTGAACACGGCTTTTCGCTTCTTCAAGCTGTGCGGTCAGACGGTCTACTTCCGCTTTGAACGTACGGTTATCAATCAAGAACAAGGTCTGACCTTGCTTTACATACTCACCTTCATCAAACGCAACAAAGTCGATATAACCCGATACGCGTGGACGAAGTGCAACAATGTGTGGCGATTCTAAACGGCCTGTGAAGTTATCCCATTCGGTTAAACGTTGAGATACTACGGTGGCCACATCAACAGGCACACCAGTATTTGCACTGGTACTCATAGATTGACCTTGATCCTGCTTGCCACCGCATGCAGCGACTAGCGCAGTTAGGCTGACTATTGCCAATAAACGGGTAAAAGTTTTCATCGCAAGATTCTCTAAAAAGTTAAACTAAAGTTTGATGCCGCGCATTATGCATACCCTCAAAGAATAAAAATAATTATCTTTTTATATGCAACACATCACATGATGTTATATATTAACCCGTAGAGAAATGGCGCATTAAAAGCGTTAATGAAGCGATAAAATTTGGAAAACACAACGTTAAAACAATATTACTAAAGCGTTAACATCAACCGCGTTAGGTAGGCTATTTAAAAGTTCTGAAGTTACGCTAGGTGTTATTCGAAATGAAAAAACTGATATATATCAGCATCTAAAAGAAGCGTGGAATCAGTAGTAATATCTACCTACATACTACTAGGCTGATACAAAAGAAGTGAGATAAAACGAAAGCTGCTCGCAAGCCCTACATAAGATTTGGATTATATCTAATTCGTAAACGATATTTGGAGACGATGATGCGTCCACATGATTTAAATTTATTAATGATTTTTGATGCGATTATGACCGAAGGGGCAATTACCCGTGCGGCAGATAGGCTATCAATGACGCAGCCCGCCGTTTCCAATGCGCTATCACGCATGCGCACCGCCTGGAATGATGAATTATTTGTGAAAGATGGCCGAGGTATTCAGCCAACATCGTTTGCTAAAAATTTATGGAGCCAAATTCAAGGGCCGCTGGGAGAGCTTGAAGTTGCCGTAAACCCCACCGACTTTAATCCTGCAACGGCCAAACGTACTTTTCGTATAGCCGCTACCGACAGTATTGTATCTATGGTGTGGGGGCCGCTACGCAAAGTTATTGAAAATGAAGCGCCTGGTATCAATATCCATGCTATTCCAAATTACGATATGGAAACGGATAAGATCCTTAAAGACGCTGAAGCCGAACTGACTTTTTCCAAGTATCAAGAGCCTGGTTCTGTTATTCGAGCCGAACATGTTCTTGACCCAAGCTGGGTTGTTGTCATGCGGCCAGATCACCCGTTGGCGAAGTCTCAACTTAGTTTGGAAGACTTTGTGGCCGCTGATCATTTATTAGTTTCCGTAACAGGCGATGTAAGCGGGCCAACTGACCAAGTATTAGCAAATTTAGGTCTTAAACGCCGTGTAGCCATGTCGGTGAATCAATTTCACAACGCCGCGCCATTGCTTAAAGAGAGCAACCTTATTTGCGTTGCGCCCTCACTCGTTATGGAAAAAGAGATTTTCTCGGGTGAACTGGCGGTGTTCGAAACACCTATAGAGATTGTAAGTTCGCCGCTATCGGTTATGTGGCATAAACGTCAAGACCAAGATGCCGGTTTACAATGGCTTAGAGGCTTAGTGGTTAAGTTTATTCGCGAGCGTGTACAGCGTCATGAAATGCTGTTGTCTCAGTGCTGCCGTAAAGCGTACTGCGCAGACACCGTTAAACGCTTTATGGAACAGCGCAATATGAACTGCGAAGAGTTTACGCCGGCTCATTTGCAAACGCCCAGCAATGATGAAATGGACGAAGAACTCAGCAAGATGGTGGTTGGAAAAGAAACGGCTTGATTATCTATGCGGACTAGTATTACTGAGTCATTTTAACGACGACGCAATCTGTTCGAATGTAGAAATAAAAAAACCGCTCATATGAGCGGTTTTTTATAGTTTATCGAAAGAAGTTATTTTACTTCTTTTTCTTCGCTTTCGGGTTTGGCAGGTCAGTAATGCTTCCTTCGAAGATTTCAGACGCAAGACCGATAGACTCGTTAAGCGTTGGGTGAGCGTGAATAGTAAGTGCTACGTCTTCTGCATCAGCACCCATTTCTAGTGCAAGGCCAATCTCACCTAGCATTTCGCCTGCATTAGTACCCACCATTGCACCACCAATAACTCGACCCGTTTCTTTGTCGAAAATCATCTTGGTCATACCGTTAGTGGCATCAGAGGCAATGGCACGGCCAGACGCAGCCCATGGGAACGTCGCTGTTTCGTAGCTTAAGCCTTGCTCTTTCGCTTCTTTCTCAGTAACACCAACCCAAGCAACTTCTGGCTCAGTGTAAGCTACTGAAGGAATGCCGCGCGGGTCGAAGTAATGCTTCTGTCCAGCGATAACTTCTGCTGCAACGTGACCTTCATGCACTGCTTTGTGGGCAAGCATTGGCTGACCTACAAGGTCACCGATTGCGAAAATGTGGTCAACGTTAGTACGCATTTGCTTATCAACATTAATAAAGCCACGCTCGTCAACATTAACGCCAGCAGCGTCTGCACCAACTAGTTTACCGTTTGGCTTACGGCCAACAGCAACCAATACTTTATCGTAGCGAACTTGTTCTGAAGGTGCATTCTTGCCTTCAAACGTTACATAAAGACCGTCGTCTTTTGCTTCAACCGCAGTTACTTTGGTTTCTAGCATAATGTTGAATTTTTCTTTGTAGTCCTTCATGAATACTTTCATGATGTCTTTGTCAGCTGCTGGAATTAGCTGGTCTAAGAATTCAACTACATCAATTTTTGAGCCAAGTGCTTCGTACACAGTACCCATTTCAAGGCCGATGATACCACCGCCTAGTACTAGCATTTTTTCTGGAATATCTTTCATTTCCAGTGCGCCAGTTGAGTCGATTACACGATCATCTTCTGGAATGAACGGTAGGCTTACCGGCTCAGAACCTGCAGCAATAATCGCCTTTTCAAAAGTAATAGTAGTAACGTCGTCACCATTTTTTACTTCTAGGGTGTTTGCGCCTGTAAATTTACCGAAGCCTTGTACATGCTTGGTTTTACGCATTTTAGACATACCGCTAAGGCCATTCGTTAATTGCTTAACAACGCCGTCTTTGTACTCGCGGATTTTATCTAAATCGATGGTTGGCTCGCCAAACGATACACCGTGACTTGCAAGGTGCTTCGCTTCTTTCATCACTTTAGCAACGTGAAGAAGGGCTTTTGAAGGGATACAGCCAACGTTAAGACAAACGCCACCTAGGGTGTCGCGAGAGTCTACGATAACCGTTTCAATACCTAAGTCAGCCGCACGGAATGCTGCTGAATAACCGCCAGGGCCGCCGCCCAGTACCACCAATTGCGTTTTAATTTCGCTCATTGTGAACCTCAATCCTGTTCTTGTAGGGTCATGCTATTACTTTTGCGTAATAGCATAACCTAAATGCCGTCAAAAAGGCTGATAAAATCATCGAAAATGTTACTGATATTGTAAACTTTTTCGGCCTTTTATTTAAAGTATGATTCTGCGTAAGTCAGTTAGGTTTGCAGCAACCTCAGTAGAGAATCTTGCACCTACCGCACCATCGATTACTCGGTGGTCATAAGACAGGCTTAGCGGCACCATCAAGCGCGGCTCAAACTCTTTACCATTCCACTTAGGCTTCATCTCAGACTTAGATACACCCAATATGGCGACTTCTGGTGCATTTACAATAGGCGTAAACGCTGTACCGCCGATACCACCAAGGCTAGAGATAGTAAATGTACCGCCCTGCATATCCGCTGCTTTAAGCTTACCTTCACGAGCTTTCTTAGATGTTTCGATAAGCTCCCGAGAAAGTTCTTCAATACCTTTTTTATTCACGTCACGAATAACAGGTACAACAAGGCCTCCCGGTGTTTCAACCGCAATACCAATATTGATAAACTTCTTGATGATTAAGCTTTCGCCGTCGTCAGACAGTGACGAGTTGAATACTTCGTATTTCTCAAGGGCTTTTGCTACGGCTTTCATTACGAAAACAAGTGGCGTGATCTTAAGACCAGACTTAATCTTCGCGTGGTAAGCGTTTTGCTCTTTACGGAACTCTTCAACGTCAGTGATATCTGCTTCGTCGAATTGCGTAACGTGCGGAATCGTCGCCCAGTTACGGTGTAAGAACGGCCCAGAGATCTTTTGAATACGAGAAAGTTTCTGTTCTTCAATCTCACCAAACTTGCTGTGATCAACAGGTTTAACCGGCACAATTTGAAGTACATTGTCGCCTACTGGCGCACTGCCTGAAGCTGCTGCTGTGCGAGGTTTCGCAAGTTCAGCTTTTACGTAAGCCTGAACGTCTTCTTTCAAGATACGGTTTTTAGGGCCAGAGCCATTAACCTGAGTTAGATCTACACCAAATTCGCGAGCAATTCGGCGTACCGAAGGCGACGCATGCGCTTTGCCGTTACCTTTTGATTCAGGAGCAGGAGGTACCGGTGAACGACCTTGCGAGGCATCTTGCTGCGACTCTTCTTGTTGTGAGTCTTGTTTAGTCTCTTCTTGCTTAGGCGCGTCAGCTTGCTTTTCAGCTTTCGGTGCTGATGACGCTTGTGAAGACGAACCACCGCTGGTCTCTAGTTTAACAACCAAAGTACCTTGCTTAACTTTGTCGCCGGTTTTGATGAAGACTTCTTTGATAGTACCTGCGTGTGTTGAAGGTACATCCATGGTGGCTTTATCAGTTTCCAGCGTAATTAGGCCGTCTTCTTTTTCAACGGTGTCGCCAACAGATACAAGAACGTCAATAACGTCAACTTCACCGTCTTCACCAATATCCGGCACTGCTACTTCAATGGTTTCGCTACTTGCAGAAGCCGCTGGCGCTGACTCTTGCTTTTCGCTTTCTTGAGCAGCCGGTGTAGATGCTTCAGAAGGTGCATCGCTAGAAGCCGATTCACTTGAAGACGAACCAGAACCCGCTACTTCAAGCTTAATAACTACCGTACCTTCTTTTACTTTATCGCCAGTGCTGATGAATACTTCTTTCACCGTACCTGCGTGTGTTGAAGGAACGTCCATAGTTGCCTTATCGGTTTCTAGAGTAATAAGACCATCTTCTTTTTCGATGGTGTCGCCCGCTGAAACCAGCACGTCGATAACGTCTACTTCATCGTCAGAGCCAATATCGGGCACTGCAACTTCAATCACTTCGGTGCCGCCAGACGCAGCTGGCGCTGCCTCTGACTTGCTTTCTTCTTTCGGTGCTTCTTGTGACGCGTCGTCTGAAGATGACTCTTCAGCGGCGCTGTCACTATCACCGGCACTGTCGCCACCGGCAACTTTCATTTCACCAATTACATCGCCTTCTTTGATTTTATCGCCTACTGATACAGACAGGCTTACAATCTCACCTTCAAACGGTGCAGGAATGTCCATTGACGCCTTGTCACTTTCAACAGTAACCACGCCTTCATCGGCTTCAATGTTGTCGCCTACGGCAACACATAGCTCGATAACTTCAACTTCGTCGCCACCTACATCGGGTACGATAATCTTTTGAATATCTGACATATGTAAAATACCTTATCTGGCTTACGCGTAAAGTGGGTTAAGTTTTTCAGCGTTAATTTCAAAACGCTTAATGGCTTCTGCTACCACTTTCTTCTCAACGTCACCGCGCTGAGCCAATTCATAAAGTGATGCAACCACAATGTATGACGCATTAACTTCAAAGTGAGTACGCAAGTTTTCACGGCTATCGCTTCGACCAAAACCGTCTGTACCTAGGCAGCGGTATTCAGTGTCGATAAACGCACGTACTTGGTCTGAGTAATTCTTCACATAGTCAGTAGCAGAAATCGCAGGGCCTGCATCTTTCGTAATTACCTGACCAATGTAAGGTACTTTTTGCTCCGCTTCTGGGTTTAGCATGTTCCAGCGTGCTACGTCTTGACCTTCACGGGCTAGCTCGTTGAACGAGGTCACTGAGTAAACGTCAGAAGACACGTTGTAATCGTCACACAGAATTTGTGCCGCTTTACGTACTTCGTTCAAGATAGTACCTGAGCCCATTAGCTGAACATTAAGCTTAGACTTGTCGTTTTCAACACGCTCTAGCTTGTAAATACCCTTAATGATTTGCTCAGCTACATCATCACCTTCTGGCATTGCAGGGTGCTGATAGTTCTCGTTCATTAGCGTTAGGTAATAGAAGATGTTCTCGTTGTTACCATACATACGACGTAGACCGTCTTGAACGATAACCGCTACTTCGTACCCATATGTTGGGTCGTAAGTAATACAGTTTGGAATTAGGTTAGCCTGAACATGTGAATGACCGTCCTGGTGCTGTAAGCCTTCACCGTTAAGTGTGGTTCTACCTGCTGTTGCACCTAATAGGAAACCACGCGCTTGGCTATCGCCCGCTGCCCATGCAAGGTCACCAACACGTTGGAAACCAAACATTGAATAGTAAATGTAGAACGGAATAGTGGTTGCATTACACGTAGAGTAAGACGTACCTGACGCCACCCACGATGCCATTGCACCTAGCTCGTTGATACCTTCTTGAAGTACCTGACCTTTCTTATCTTCGCGATAGTAAGCGACTTGGTCGGCGTCTTGAGGTACGTATTTCTGACCTTCGTTGGCGTAAATACCTACCTGACGGAACAAGCCTTCCATACCGAAGGTACGGGCTTCATCAGGGATAATTGGTACAATACGCTTACCAATTTTCTTGTCTTTCAATAGCGCGTTTAATACACGTACAAAGGTCATGGTTGATGACACTTGACGGTCGCCTGAACCTTTCAAGATTGCATCGAATGCACTTAGCTCAGGAACTTCCAACTGTTCTTCAGCTTGTTCGCGACGCGATGGTAGGTAACCACCTAGTGCTTCACGACGTGCGCGAAGGTACTTCATTTCTTCGCTGTCTTCGTCAAACTTGAAGTAAGGCAGGTCAGCAATCTTGTCATCCGCTACCGGAATGTTGAAACGGTCACGGAATACTTTGATTGAATCAACGTCCATTTTCTTAACGTTGTGCGCTACGTTTTGTGCTTCGCCTGATGCGCCTAGACCGAAACCTTTAACCGTTTTAGCAAGAATTACTGTTGGACGACCTTTGGTATCAATCGCTTTTTGATATGCTGCGAATACTTTAACCGGGTCGTGGCCACCACGGTTCAAACGCCAAATGTCATCGTCAGACATGTTCGCTACAAGCGCCGCTGTTTCTGGGTACTTGTTAAAGAAGTTCTCGCGAGTGTATTTGCCGCCTTTGGCTTTACAGTTCTGGTATTCACCGTCTACTGTTTCACCCATAAGCTGAATTAGCTTGCCAGATTTATCACGAGCTAATAGCTCATCCCAGTAGCTGCCCCAAATGACTTTCACTACTTCCCAGCCTGCGCCGCGGAACGTACCTTCAAGTTCTTGGATAATTTTGCCGTTACCACGTACCGGGCCGTCTAGACGCTGAAGGTTACAGTTAATAACGAACGTGAGGTTGTCTAGGCCTTCACGAGACGCAAGGCCAATTGCACCCAAGCTTTCTGGCTCATCACACTCACCGTCACCCATGTAGCAGTATACGCGCTGACCTGAGCAGTCTTTAATACCACGATTAGTTAGGTACTTAAGGAAACGTGCTGTATAGATTGCTTGAAGCGGACCAAGACCCATAGATACAGTTGGGAACTGCCAGTAGTCTTTCATCAAGTGAGGGTGTGGGTAAGACGATAGACCATCGCCCGCACATTCTTGACGGAAGTTATTCAACTGCTCTTCAGTTAAATTGCCTTCCATGTAAGAACGCGCATAAATTCCCGGAGAAATATGGCCCTGCGCGAAAATAAAGTCGCCGCCTTGGTTTTCATTAGGTGCTTTAAAGAAATGGTTAAAACCTACATCATAAAGCATAGCCGATGATGCGAAGCTACCAATGTGGCCACCAAGCTCTAGATCTTTTTTCGATGCACGCAATACAATCATCAATGCGTTCCAACGAATCGCCGCACGGATGCGCGCTTCGATGGTCAAGTCACCAGGCATTTTTGGTTCTTGCGCTGCTGGGATAGTATTGATGTAGGCAGTAGTAGCGTCATACGGTAAATGCGCTCCGCTGCGACGTGCTTTATCAATAAGTTTTTCGAGTAAATAGTGGGCGCGTTCTACGCCTTCCTCTTCTAAAACCGACTCAAGCGCATCAATCCACTCTTTAGTTTCTTGAGGATCTACATCTTGGTGCATCATATCAGACATGGTGCCATCCTATTTTTTGCTTATATAGAAAATCCTCCCTTAGCATTGCCTCTTATCATAAAGGCGCTAAAAGAAGGAAAACTAAATTACGTTGTACTCACAGTGACCCAATCTGGCTCACCTGCTTTTGCAGTGGCACAGGAAAAACCTGACCGGCCTCTGCGAATGAATAGCTATCTAGCTCTTTTGAAATCAAAGCTAAGTAACTAAATTTCTAATCGTCGCAATGCGCGCTGTACACGTGTATCGCGTTGATTAATGGTTAAAAGCGTTTTTTCGATAAACGCCAAATGCGTATTACATGCCTGACGCGCAGCTTCAGGGTCGCGAGAAGCAATAGCTTCTACAATTTCACGACGCTGCTTAGCAATGTCTTCCACTGCTTCAGGGTGCGCTGCCAACATGTCAAAATTTCGTTCAATATTGTCCACCAGCATACTTTGCATGGTGCTCATCACATGCAACAGCACCATATTGTGCGATGCTCTTGCCATAATGATGTAAAACTGACCTAACGCCTCTGCTTGAGCACGTTTACTTTCATGGGCTTTGGGCGTAGGCACGTCATTTAATGCTTGCTTTAATGCCTCATAGTCTTCTGGTTGACCACGAAGCGCCGCGTAATAAGCCGCCATTCCTTCAAGGGCGTGACGAAATTCAAGCAAATCAAACTGGGTTTCAGGGCGCTGGCTAACTAAGTCCATTAGCGGGTCGGTCATGGCAGAATTAAGGTTGCGATTTACAAATGTACCGCCGCCTTGCTTACGCTCTACCAGTCCGCGTGCCTGTAGATTGCCAATGGCCTCTCTCAACGACGGGCGAGAAACATCGAATTCAAGCGCAAGCTCTCTTTCTGGCGGCAGTTTTTGACCCGCCAATAAGGTACCGTCGAGTATCATTGACTCGAGTTGCTCGGTAATCACATCAGAGAGTTTTTTTCGCTGCTGCCGCATGCGTTGCACTTATCCTTTAATTTAAACCAGCGCTGATATAACAGCAGTGAATGTAAAAAATAATCAGAGATAATTATTCTACACCCACAATTGGTAATACCATTTTACCTATCTAGTTTAAGGCAGATCGATTTCGAGGTAAATACTCTCAAGCATAGCAAACACAGTGAGAATTGCTGCTTGTTAAGCTTTATTGTTGAATTTGTTAAGAAAAGCGCAACAGTCAGAACTGGTCTGATGAGGCGAAATAAAGGAATGATGAGACGCGAAAGGTTTGATCTGTCTACAAATTATAAACAGACCAAACATTTGGTACTTATTAAATGTTAAAAATATTGGCTATGCCAAGCTACCTACAAGTGTTAAAGCCGAGGTAATGGCTAGCAGAAAAATAACATTACGTTTTGCTAACTTTACAAGCACCTTGGGCTCTACTGCTGCATTTTCAGCCTGTAGCTGCTGTTCATCTGCCGTGAGCACCTCGGCTTTTGAGGAAATTTTTGTCAGCACATCGTATGCAGATACATCGAATTGAAGGGCATATTTTAGCCACTCTGGAAGCGCTCGGGAAAAATGTCCCATCATCAACATACCGAAGGCTGTTACCCGAACAGGAATATAATCTAGCGCAAACATGAGCCTACCTGCGGCCATCTTCAAAGGATGATTAGCATCACACAATGCTTCCGTTGTGCTTCGACTTAAGCTATAGAACAACGCCCCCGGTGCACCAAAGGCGATAAACCACAACATCACTGCTGCATAATGCTGATAGTTAAGCCAAGTAAGATGTTGACCAAAGCTTTTACCTTCTGCTCCGGCTGTGCCGTCACTGTCTGTTTGACTGCCGCAATGCCCTAATTGATCAGTATACATACTGCATGCCTGAAGATCGCCCCGGTCAGCAGCATTAAGAAAGTTCTTGTAAACCGCCCTCAATACCGGGCAGCCAATACAAACAAACAACACTATGCTCTGTTCAATAAAGGTAAGAAATGCCCCAAGCAACCAATATTCAATGGCCCCAAGCAGCACTGCTGGAAGTAAGAGATAGAAATAAAGTGCCGCAGAGGGAGCGGATGGCCTTTCTTCATTAGTTTCCTTCGCACTTTCCTCTTCGCTATTTTTAAGCTTGAGCAGACCTTTATCGTGAAGAATGTCACGATATTGAGCGACATACTTTTCGATATGCCAATTCGGTGTTTTGGTTATCAACCGTTCAAGACTGAGAACTAATAGCAAGCTCATTAACATCATAGGTATTGTGTTTCCTTTTTCCTGCGGCGGACCTGAGTTTTATTACGTAAGCCCAGCAACGCGCATTCTGTACCTTGCCCAATCAAATGCCTCGCCCGGATCAGTTTTTCGACCAGGCGCAATATCATTATGACCTACGATACGCCCTAAAGTGATCCGAGGATAGTGTCTAGTAATGAATTCAGTAAGTTCACCGAGTGCTTTATACTGCGCATCGGTGAAGGGCAAGGTATCTGTGCCTTCCAGTTCAATACCAATGGCATAGTCATTACACCGGCTACGGCCCTGAAATGAAGATACGCCTGCATGCCATGCCCGCTGCTCGAAAGGTACAAATTGTTCTACTTCGCCGGTCCGATATATCACGCAGTGGGCGGAAACCCGTATACCAGCAATTTCTTTATAAAAAGGATGTTCATCTGGATTTAGCGTGCCAGTAAACAATTGTCGAATGCCAGGCGTACCAAATTGTGAAGGCGGCAGTGAGATATTATGTATGACTAGTAAGCTTACGTCTGTGTCGTCTGGACGGGCGTCGAAATGCGGGCTCGATGTGAAGCGAGCGTTATTGTAGAGCACCATGATATTTGCTTCGATAATTGATTTTCTGCGTAGTAGCCTACATTGTATAGGCTTATAAGTGTATAGGGCTCTAAGAGCTTCCAGTGATTTGGACCAATTTATTTAGCCAATGGCCTAGGCAAATAATTAAGCCTGACCTTAGACCTTTTCGAAGGCCTTTCCAGAAAAGCCGGCTGTATAAGATATAATGCACACCATGAATAGAAAGGGTTAAGCATGAATGAACAACAAGACCCGACAACATCAACGGGCAAATGGATGGTGGCGCTTGCCTGGATTTGCGGCTTTGGGCTACTGGTTTTTGTCTTCTCTGACTTGCTAGAAAAACAAATTAACCCCAATACCGAACCAACATCCGAGCGTATAGGTTCCCAAACTGAGGTCCGCCTTAAGCAAAATCGTCAAGGTCACTATGTAACAACCGGTTATATCAATGGCGAAGAAGTGGTATTTCTTGTGGATACCGGCGCGACCGACGTGGCTGTACCCGCTCACCTGGCAAATAAACTGCAGCTCAAAGCAGGACGTGAAGGATTAGCCAACACAGCCAATGGCGTAGTGAGAGTTGCCGAATCGACAATTAATACGTTGCGCATTGGTGAAATTGTGGTGCGCGATGTAAAAGCAAACTTAAACCCCGGTATGCAAGATGACCATATACTGCTTGGAATGAGCGTTCTTCGCCAATTAGAGTTTACTCAGCGCGGAGATTGGTTAATATTGCGTACCCTTTAAGTAGACCATAACACAGATCACAGCGATGAAGATGACATCACCAGACATGCAAGCAATTCGAGAGCAAGTATCTAACGCGCTTGTTGAAGATCTTGGCGGCGAACTAAATGCCGCGAACGACATTACCGCAAACTTGATAGATGAGAGCGTTAATGCAAAAGCCACCATTATTACGCGAGAGCCTTGCGTTGTTTGCGGGATCGCATGGGCAAACCAAGCGTTTGCGCTTATCGATGAGTCAGTATCGCTAACCTGGCATGTAAAAGACGGTGAAAAGGTAGAGGCCGACACCGTTCTGGTAAGTTTAGAAGGCTCCGCTCGAGCCATATTGACTGCTGAACGTACGGCACTTAACTTTTTGCAGACCCTATCAGCCACTGCAACCGTAACCGCGTTTTACGCTAAATTCTTAGCTGGCTCTAATACTAAAATTCTAGATACTCGCAAAACCTTGCCCGGCCTTCGCTATGCACAGAAATACGCAGTGCGCTGTGGCGGTGGTCAAAACCATCGTGTAGGCCTGTTCGACGCTTTTCTGATTAAAGAGAACCACATCTTTTCTTGCGGCAATATTGAAAAAGCCGTTAGCAGAGCAAAGTCGATGATGCTGGGTAAGCCTGTTGAAGTAGAAGTAGAGAATTTGGAAGAACTTGAGCAAGCCCTATCAGCAGGGGCAGACATTGTCATGTTGGACAACTTTTCTAACGAACAGATCCAACAGGCAGTAGCGCTTAATAAAGGTCAATGTAAACTGGAAGTATCAGGAAACATTACTGATGAACGACTGGCGTCACTTGCACAACTAGGTGTAGATTACATCTCATCTGGCGCGCTGACTAAACATGTTCAGGCGATTGATTTGTCGCTGCGGATTACCTTGTCTTAGTAGTACAGTTTGTGAAGGCGTTTTAGACAGCTAACTAGGTGCCAACACCTTCGTTTGTAGCGAAGCAGAAAAGCGTGAGTTGTAGTATGACCATAGATACGACAACTCGCGCCAATCCCCTGTTATTTCTCGTCATGTTTCTCTGTGTATAGATGGATATACATAGCTAAGTCATTAAGATTTATACGAAAGTTTAAGTAAACAGGTCTGCCATGGGCTAGCGAACCATGTCATACTGCAAAAGCTAGACATACGTATATTCGCTTATACTTGTCAGTACCAAATAAAATTCTATACTGAGTATCAAGTACCAGGGGCGTTGAAAAGGACGACTCGGGTATAAACGTCAATTTGAATTAGATTTAACTTAGCGTGTTATACGCGTCCCGGAGAAAAACCATGATGAACATGAATACTAAAAACCAAAAGGGTTTCACCCTAATCGAACTAATGATTGTTGTTGCCATTATCGGTATCCTTGCAGCAATCGCATTGCCTGCTTATCAGAACTACACGCAAAAAGCGAAGTTTACAGAAGTTTCAAATGCAACCGCTGCTGCGAAAACTGCGGTTGAGGTATGTTATGCTTCAACAGCTGATCTAACGCAGTGTACTTCTGGTAACAACGGTGTTCCTGCTACAACTACAGCAGCAGACGCTACTGCAACAACTCCAGCAATCGTTGGCGTAAATACTGGCACAGCAGGCACAATTACAGCTACAGCTTACCCTGACATGAATATCCAAGGCGGTACTGGTGATGGTACCTACACTTTGACAGCAACAGAAGAAACTGGACGTATACTTTGGACTGTTAGCTGTGACCCAGCAGACCTTTGCTAACAGCTGATTAAATTGATAATAAGCCCAGTGATAACTGGGCTTACTAGTTTTTAAAGGTGTAAAAAATGGCTAAAGCGGCAACTACATTTATATGGCAAGGAAAAGACCGCCACGGCCAAGTCCGAAAAGGCGAAATTTCTGCTACATCACTGTCAGAGGCCAAAAATCTTCTCCGTCGCCAAGGAATTTCTGCGAATAAAGTCAAAAAACTCGCAACACCTCTGTTTGGCGGAGCCAAGAAAATTACTCCAGCTGATATTTCTGTCATCTCTCGTCAAATCGCTACTATGCTTGCAGCAGGTGTTACGCTGATTCAGTCTCTAGAGATGATCGCGCAAGGGCATGCCAACCCGTCAATGCGCAAACTTCTTGGTGAAATTACTGAAGAAGTTAAATCAGGTAATCCGCTTTCTTCTGCACTCAGAAAACACCCCCTCTATTTTGATGATTTATACTGTGATTTGGTTTACACCGGTGAACAGTCGGGTGCCCTTGAAACCATTTACGATCGCATTGCGACATACAAAGAAAAGGCTGAAGCACTAAAATCAAAAATCAAAAAAGCGATGTTCTATCCTATCGCCGTTTTGGTTGTTGCTTTTATTGTTACCACTATTCTGCTTATTTTTGTTGTGCCCCAGTTTGAAGAAATCTTCAGTAGTTTTGGCGCTGAGTTGCCCGCATTTACCGTATTTGTGCTTGGAATTTCGCGTTTTGTGCAAGACTACGGCATTTTTATCGCCATGGGTCTAGCTGCTGCAGGCTTTATGTTCATTCGTGCTCATAGGCGCAGCCAAAAGCTACGCGATAGTGTAGACCGCAACATTTTAAAAATTCCGGTTATTGGTGAAATACTTAAAAAAGCCAGTATCGCCCGTTTTACACGTACTTTGGCCACTACCTTTGCGGCAGGTGTTCCGCTTATCGGCGCGTTAGAATCTGCAGCGGGGGCATCTGGTAATGCGGTTTACCGCGACGCCATTTTATATATACGTAAAGAAGTGGCTGGCGGTATGCCTATGCATGTTGCTATGCGTGCTACCCAAGTATTCCCCGACATGGTGACCCAGATGATTGCCATTGGTGAGGAGTCAGGTGCCGTTGATGAAATGCTAAGCAAAATAGCGACGATTTACGAAGCTGAAGTTGACGACATGGTAGACGGTTTAACCAGTTTGCTTGAACCTATGATCATGGCTGTACTAGGTGTGGTTATCGGTGGCCTGATTGTGGCCATGTACTTACCTATATTCGAAATGGGTAACGTGGTATAACTTATCAAAGCAAAAGTCTACATGCTCTTGGCTTGAAGCATATAAATTGAATTTAGCTAAAGCGCCTTAAATCGGCGCTTTATGAAAAGCTAAGAGCCAAGCCCTTTATCGACCATTAATAAAATTAAAAGAACTACACTTCATGGATGCCATCATAACGCTTAGCCAGCTTTACCCCGCTATTTTTTATTGTCTTGTTTTCTTTGTAAGCCTAATGGTGGGAAGCTTTTTAAATGTAGTAATTTACCGTTTGCCCATTATGATGGAGCGCAGCTGGCAGCAAGAGTATGAAAGCTATTTTAGCGATAGCGGAAATGATGGTATTTCCACTGCTAGTGATAAATCAACCACGCCAGACGAACCTTTCAACCTAGTAAAACCTGATAGTACCTGCCCAAGCTGCGGCCATGAAATTCGCGCGTGGGAAAATATTCCCGTTATCAGCTATCTATTTCTTAAAGGCAAATGCGCTAATTGCAAAGTTGGAATATCAGTTCGTTACCCGCTTGTTGAGCTGTTTACGGCCATTGCCTGTACCTTCGCTGCGTATCAGTTCGGCGTAACTTCACAGGCGCTGTGGGCTGTCGCGTTCACCTATGTGCTTGTTGCACTGCTATTTATCGATTTAGATAAAATGTTACTGCCCGACCAGCTTACGCTTCCTCTGCTTTGGCTTGGGCTGCTGTTAAGCACTCAAAACATTTTTGTTGGTACGACCGATGCAATCATTGGCGCAGCGGCAGGCTATTTAAGTTTATGGTCAGTATATTGGCTGTTTAAGCTGGTTACAGGCAAGGAAGGCATGGGTTACGGCGACTTTAAATTGTTAGCTGCACTCGGGGCATTTACCGGTTGGCAAGGGCTGCCCGTTATCATATTGCTGTCATCTCTTGTTGGCGCGATTGCAGGTATTCTGATCATGATTATTCAGAACAAAGGAAAGTCGTTAGCTATTCCTTTTGGCCCTTATCTCGCTGTAGCTGGATGGTTAACCCTGTTGTTTAAACACGAAATTATTACCACATATTTAGACTATGTGCTCTAATCCACTACGTACATTTACTAATTGCTTTTACTTAGTGCTTTAACTCAGCGCCTTAACTCAGTGCCTTAACTCAACAGCATGGCTACGAGCATTCACCCCAAGGTTTTATAGAAATGACAACACCACAACAAGCGTTTGTAGTTGGCCTAACCGGCGGTATAGGCAGCGGTAAATCAGCAGCCACAGCATACTTTGAAAAGCTGGGTATCGATATTGTTGATGCTGATGAAGTAGCACGTGATGTGGTAGCGCCTGGCTCTGAAGGCCTAAAAGAAATAGTAAATCGCTTTGGAAATAGCATTCTACTAGAAGACGGCAATCTTAATCGCGCCGCGCTTCGTGAAAAAGTATTTTCCGACATCAATGAAAAAAACTGGCTGAACAATTTGCTGCACCCACTCATTCACTCGCGCATGCAGCACCTCATTGGTGAATCGACCAGCCCTTATTGTATTTTATCTGTGCCCCTACTTGTTGAAAACAAGCTCACGGAAATGTGTAACTACGTGGTTGTTGTAGACTGCCCTGAAACAATGCAGCTTGAGCGTGCTTTAAAGCGGGATGGAAGTACAGAAGAAACCATTAGAAA
The DNA here is from genome assembly GCF_009811475.1 of Alteromonas sp. KUL150. Lineage (NCBI taxonomy): Bacteria > Pseudomonadati > Pseudomonadota > Gammaproteobacteria > Alteromonadales > Alteromonadaceae > Alteromonas > Alteromonas sp. KUL150. The sequence continues at coordinate 79,638 of NZ_BLIJ01000021.1, read as the reverse complement.
TATCATGGCTTCTCAAGCCACACGAAACGAGCGAATAGAAGCAGCTGATACGGTTTTGGATAACAGCACAACCCTATCTGCACTTTCTGCACAAATTGCAGACCTCCACAACACGCTGCTGGCATTATCATCTGATTAAGTGCTTATGACGCGATATCCACAGAAATAATAACTTCCCCCCCAGTCTAATAGTAGTTTTTGAAACTTTTTTGAACAAATAACGTCAAACAAAAGATTTGTCCTACAAGTGTGCTTGGCTTAAACGCATTGATGCTTTAGGCTTAACGCAACTTACTGTTCGGTTTCAATTTTGGTGCGTCTCTCGTGCCAATTCTCTACATCAATGTGTCTTAAGGGGTTTCATGGGTAACGCTGTTTTCGAATTTCCGCTAAAGGAAAAAGTACGTAACTATCTACGTGTTGAGCAGCTGCTTGGACAACTTAAGATAACGGCGAAGTCCGAGCATACTCATTTACAGCTTGTTTTTTTTGAACAGCTTTTCGAACTGCTCGATTTAATTGAACGGTTAGATTTGCGCTCAGATTTAACTAAAGATCTCGACGCCCACGAAAAGAACTTAGTGTATTGGTCAAAGCATCCGAAAATTGATAGCACAGCATTAGAACAAGCCTTAAAGACCGTATTAACCTTAAAGCAAAAGCTAAAAACAGATCGTCGATTTGGCAGTACTCTTAAAGATGACAAACTGTTGAGCGCTATTCGTCAACGCTTTGCTATCCCTGGTGGCGCGTGTAGTTTTGATTTACCCAACCTGCATTTTTGGTTGCAGCAACCGTTAGAGCAGCGCCAAACAGAAATAAAGCAATGGTTAGAAACGCTAGGTCTACTAGATGATGCCATTGCTGTAAGCCTTTCCTTTATACGCGAGCGTGGTCAGTTTGTTGAAGTCGTTGCCGACAACGGGTTTTACCAAGGCGCAGCCGAAGACAAAAACGAGCTTATTCGGGTAAAATGCAGCGTAGATGGGGGATATTACCCTATCCTGAGCGGAAACAAATATCGCTATGCACTGCGCTTTATGAACTTTGCACCCGAAGAAGGGCAAAATGGCGCTGTCGAAGACAGTATTCAGTTTCGTTTAGCAGCCTGTTAAACTTCACATAATCTCTATTTATTGGTTACTCGTTGGGCTGTAACGCCAACGATATTAGCCTTATATAACGTATTTCACTGGAGCGTACTATGGAAGTGAAATGTCCAATTTGTGCCAAACAAGTAGTTTGGACACCAACAAGCGAATACCGCCCTTTTTGCAGCAAAAAATGTCAGCTTATCGATTTGGGTGAATGGGCTGCTGAAGATAGAAAGATAGCGGGAAAGCCTGCCGAGGATGCAACACCCAAGGATTTTGATGTCGAAGAGATAGAAGCCATGTTGGCTCAACAATCTGACGACTTCTTCAAGCATTAACTATACAAGGAAACACAATGTTTAATTCTATCGCTCTTGTTGGTGGTACTCATGGAAACGAAACCAGCGGTATTCAGCTTATTCGCAATTGGCAACAGTTTGGCTTGCCGTCGCGATTTGATGCATTAAACGTTTCTTTGACAATTGCAAATGAAGCAGCGCTTGAGGCAAACGTGCGATTTGTAGAAGAAGATTTAAACCGTCAGTTTACTTTTGAACGTCTAGCGAATAATAATCCAGCCAAAGAAGCGGTACTTGCCAAATCTCTAAACGAAAAACTTGGCCCAAAAGGCAATTCAAATACCGACTTTGTTATTGATATTCACAATACCACCAGCGAAATGGGAGCCACGCTGATTATTCTAGAAGCGGATGAGTTTCACACTCAGCTAGCGCGATTCGTTAAACAGCGAATGCCAGAAGCGAATATTCTGGTGGAAGACGAGAAGCCTTATCTTGAACACGGCTACCTGTGCACTACGGGTAAAAAAGGCGTAATGATTGAAGTGGGCGGGCAGCCTCAAGGCGTGTTAAGAGAAGATGTTTACCTTTTAACGCAAACCATGGCAGAAGCCATTTTAGATTTTTGTATTGCTTATAACAATCAAGAGATAAAAACAGACGTATTGCCAGTCTGTGAGGCGTTTCGCTTAGGTGAAAATGTCGGTTTCCCTTTAGATGACAATGGCAAGCGCACCGCTATGATCCACCATGCATTGCAAGACAACGACTTTGAGCCACTCATGCCTGGCATGCCCATGTTCAGAACCTTCGACGGCAAAGACATCCTATGGGATGGTGAGACAGAAACCTACCCTCATTTCATTAACGAAGCCGCCTATTTTAAACTGGACGTAGCGTTTGCCACGTCTGAACGTATAACGCTTTGATTTCTCATACAAAGAACGATTTCTCGCACAAAGAACGAACGGGATAATTAACCTATCGCCTTTGCGCTTTCAAGTTAAAGAGTCGAATAACAAAATAGCCACATCAAGATGTGGCTATTTTTATTACTGTAATGCTTTGATAATGGGAACGTTAGCTTCTGGAAAATCTTCTGCATTAAGTGACTTCACATTGACCCATCGGGATTGTTGCCCTTCTTTACCATGGGGCTCACCTGCGAAATCATCCACGCGATGTACATCTAGCTTAACTTGCTTATCGCCATAGTCATGGGTAATAACAATTACTGGCTCACTGTGGTTTACGCTAATTCCTACTTCCTCAGCAAGCTCACGCTTTAGGGCCTGAAGCACGGTTTCGCCTTCTTCCACCTTACCGCCTGGGAATTCCCATTTCCCACCCTGATGAACACCGTCGGGACGCAGGGTAATGAATATTTCATCGCCGCGGGCGATAACGCCCACAGCAACATGTACCACTTTCATTACTTCAATTTACCGTGACACTGCTTATATTTCTTACCAGAACCACAAGGACATGGGTCGTTGCGGCCTACTTTCGCGCCCTCGCGAACTTGGGTACGTACTTTGTCGCTAGCAGCTTCTGGCGCTGCGCTAGCTTCTTCGTGCTCGAAGTTCTTAGGCACATCGTCAGCTTGGCGACGCTGCTCTTCAACTTTTTGAACATCTTCTTCAGCTTGTACTTTTACACGAGCAAGAATAGTGATCACTTCAACTTTGAGCGCTTCTAACATTTGAGAGAACAAAGCAAACGACTCACGCTTGTATTCTTGCTTAGGGTTTTTCTGTGCATAGCCGCGTAAGTGAATACCTTGACGTAGGTGGTCCATTGCTGCCAAATGCTCTTTCCAATGGCTGTCTAGGTTCTGAAGCATTACGGCTTTCTCGAACTGGCGTAGCACCTGTTCGCCGACCACTTCTTCTTTTTGTTTATAGGCGCTGATCACTTCACCTAAGATGCGTTCGCGAAGCTTTTCTTCATAAAGCTTATCGTCATTTTCTAACCAGGTTTTAATTGGCAGGTCTACAGCGAAATCAGCGCGCATGCGCTCTTCTAGGCCGCTGACGTCCCACATTTCTTCAAGCGATTGCGGTGGGATGTACTCGTCAACAACGCTTGAAATTACGTCTTCACGAATAGCAGCAATAGTCTCGCTAATATCGCCTTCATCAAGCAGTTCATTGCGCTGTTCGTAAATAACTTTACGTTGGTCGTTAGCCACATCATCGTATTCAAGCAACTGTTTACGAATGTCGAAGTTACGACCTTCTACTTTGCGCTGTGCGTTCTCGATGGCGCGAGTTACCCACGGATGCTCAATGGCTTCACCGCGCTCCATACCTAAACGCTTCATCATGTTGCCCATTTTTTCAGAAGCAAATATACGCATTAGCGCGTCGTCTAATGATAGGTAGAAACGGCTTGAACCCGGGTCACCTTGACGGCCTGAACGACCACGAAGCTGGTTATCGATACGACGAGACTCGTGACGCTCTGTACCAATAATATGTAAACCGCCCGAAGCAAGTACAGCGTCGTGGCTTTCTTTCCACGCCGCTTTGATCTTTTCAATTTGTGCTTCCGTTGGGTTTTCTATTTTCTCGACTTCCGCTTGCCAGTTACCGCCTAACACAATATCGGTACCACGGCCGGCCATGTTGGTCGCTATCGTAACAGCACCAGGTTTACCTGCTTGAGCAACAATATCGGCTTCGTGTTCATGGAACTTAGCGTTAAGTACCTTATGAGGAATTTTCGACTTTTTAAGAATGCGAGAGATCAGTTCCGAGTTCTCGATAGAGACCGTGCCTACAAGGGTCGGCTGTCCGCGCTTAACACATTCTTTAATGTCTTCAACAATGGCTTCGTACTTCTCTTCCGCCGTCAGGTAGATAAGATCAGGCATATCTTTACGCTGCATAGGGCGGTTAGTTGGGATCACTACTGTCTCTAAGCCGTAAATATGATTAAATTCGAATGCTTCTGTGTCTGCAGTACCCGTCATACCCGCAAGCTTGTTGTACAAACGGAAGTAGTTTTGGAAAGTAATAGACGCAAGGGTTTGGTTTTCGTTTTGAATACGAACTCCTTCTTTTGCTTCTACTGCTTGGTGAAGACCTTCAGACCAACGACGGCCTTCCATTGTGCGACCGGTATGTTCGTCAACAATAACAATTTGGTCTTCTTTAACAATGTAGTCTACGTCTTTAGAGAATAGTTTGTGCGCGCGAAGTGCAGCGTTAATATGGTGAAGCAAAGAAATATTGCCCGCATCAAACAACGACTCGCCTTCTGGCAATAGGCCTTCTTCATGTAGAATTTCTTCGACGTGAATTTGACCGCGCTCTGTTAGATGAATTTGTTTAGCTTTAAGGTCGATAGTGTAATCACCATCGCCTTCTTGACCTTCTTCATCTTCCTTTTCCTGCTGAACAAGTTTAGGAATAATGATGTTGATACGACGATACAACTCTGAACTATCTTCAGCCTGACCAGAAATGATAAGTGGCGTACGGGCTTCGTCGATAAGGATTGAGTCAACCTCGTCCACTACTGCATAGTTAAGTGGGCGCTGAACGCGATCTTGCGGGCTAAATGCCATGTTGTCACGAAGGTAGTCGAAACCAAATTCATTGTTCGTACCGTAAGTAATGTCCGCCTGATAAGCTTCTCGCTTTTGCTGTGGCGACATACCTGGTACGTTACATCCAACGCGCATGCCTAGGAAGTTGAATAGCTGATTACTCCATTCAGCATCACGACGTGCTAAGTAATCGTTCACGGTAACTACATGAACACCTTTACCCGATAGCGCATTAAGATAGGTAGGTAAAGTTGCCGTTAAGGTTTTACCCTCACCGGTACGCATTTCCGAAATTTTACCTTCGTGCAGTACTTGGCCACCTAGCATTTGAACGTCAAAGTGACGCATACCATATACACGCTTACTTGCTTCACGCACCGTAGCAAACGCTTCAATAAGGATATCGTCAAGGGTTTCCCCCTTTTCAATGCGCGCTTTAAATTCGTCGGTTTTAGCCTTTAGCGCCTCATCGGAAAGCTTTTCAAATTCTGCTTCCAGTGCATTGATGGCATCTACGTTTTTGCGTAATTTTTTTAATAGTCGGTCATTTCTGCTACCGAATACTTTTCGAAGGATGCTTGAAAACATTAGCTTTTTTATTCCACTACTTGTCGAGACGCCGCACATTGTGCACAGCTAAATTAAACGTAAAAAACACAACCGGTTTGTTCGGGTGCTTTGCGATTTTCTAAAATTGTGTTTCACCGTCATCAAAGCTGTCTGTAAAAAGCCTTGATAACAGGAATATACCTGGCTGCTACCTTAATCTACTTTTTGTAGACGAAAGGCAGAGGATCGACTTGTTTTCCGTTTCTTATTACTTCGTAGTGAACGTGAACGCCGGTTGAACGCCCGGTGTTGCCCATTTTAGCAATAGCTTCACCCTTGGTGACAACATCGCCTATTGATACGGTTAATTCATCGTTGTGCCCGTATCGGGTAACAAAACCATCACCGTGATCAATCTCTACTAGTTGGCCATAGCCGTAGCGCTCGCCTGCCCAGGTTACAATACCTGCTGCAGTGGCAACGACGTTTTCTCCTGCTTTACCTGCAAAGTCCAACCCTTTGTGCATGGTTGGTTTACCTGTAAACGGATCGGCCCGCATACCATAATAAGAAGACAACCACCCTGACTCAATCGGACGACCAGATAATTGGCTCTGTTCGTTTATATGGTGACCCCTTACCAAACTTTCAAGCATAGATAACTGTTGAGACTTCAAATCAAGTGATTGCTCAAGCTTTGCTATTTCGTGAAGAATGGGGTCGTCTTGGAGGTTATCCGGTATCGATACCGGTACGAAAGCGTCCAGGTCAGCCGCTGACATACCTAATTCTGTTGCTATTTGCTTACCTTTCTCATCAAGCAACGTAGCTTGCGCTGATAGTTCAGCGACATGAGAAAGTAAGGCTTTTATCTTAACGGAGGTTTGTTGCTTTAGCGCCTCAACATCTTTTTGTTGTTCATTGACTTCTGTTTGGGCTAAACGCACACGCGCAATATCTTCGGATACCGATTCGGTTGAACGGCTGGATACCAACATAAAAATAGACGATAGCACGGTGGCACTAACAAGCGTGCGGACACTGATACTGTGTCTGTAACGTTTATTTTTGCCTGCTAATGTAATAGTTAGTTTCATACCACGAAGATTATTGCTGTTTCACGCCTGTGCTCCGACGAAAATAAACGACAATCGCTTTTGATTGTTAATTTCTGGCACATGGGTGAAATTTATATTAATTATTCGGCTACTGTATCATTTATTTCAGTAATTGCCATATGAAAAAAAGCCGCCTGTTAGGCGGCTTTTGAAAATATTACGCTAATGCCGGTTGAGCATAACGAATTGGCGCGGTTTCCTGAGAATCGTATGTCACGAACTCCCAACACTCTTTTTGCGCTAACACAGCGTTTAATAGCTTATTGTTCAGTCCGTGGCCTGTTTTGTAAGCACGTAATTCACCAATTAAACTATGGCCGCCTAAGTATAAGTCACCAATAGCGTCCAAAATCTTGTGTTTCAAAAACTCATCATCATAGCGCAACCCTTCTGGGTTTAGTACGCGAAACTCATCTAAGGCAACAGCATTTTCCATGCTACCGCCTAGTGCTAAGTTGTTCGCGTTCATGTATTCAAGGTCGCGCATAAAGCCAAACGTACGTGCTCGACTTACTTCATTAACATATGAACATGAATCAAAATCCATCGTCATATGTTGACGAGTTTGACTAATTACCGGGTGATCAAAGTCGATTTGGAAATCAACACGAAAACCATCATATGGCACTAATTCTGCCCACTTATCGCCATCTTCAACTCGAACAGGCTTTTTAATTCGGATGAATCGCTTTGGCGCATTTAGCTCTTCAATACCCGCAGATTGAAGTAGAAATACGAACGGGCTAGCACTTCCGTCCATAATTGGCAGCTCGTTACTGTCTACCTCAACAATGATATTGTCGATACCTAATCCTGCAAGCGCAGACGCCAGATGTTCTACCGTTTGGATAGTTACACCGTCTTCATTATTCAAACACGTACACAGCATGGTATTACCCACTGCGTTCGCACGCGAAGGTATGTCGACATGTGGTTCAAGGTCAACACGCCTAAACACGATACCCGTGTTTGCTGGCGCAGGTCGGAGAGTCATTGTGACCTTTTCCCCTTTATGAAGCCCAATGCCGGTCTCTTGGACCGATTGCTTGATTGTACGTTGTCTAATCATCTGCTTAAGCTTTTACCTATTAAAAAAGCGGGCGCGAATTATAGTGAGTTATTACTCACATGTCAAAAAACACCCGTTCCGACGATATTTACCCCGTCAGATTGCGTATTTAAACAATCACTTCACGCGAATTTTTCACGCTGTGAAATTTCATCTAATTAATGAGACATCACAAACGCAAAATAATTCCCTTCGTTTTCAAACAGCTAAATTAGTCTGCCTGTTTACGAAGAAACGCTGGAATATCTAGATACTCCAAGTCGTTGTCAGGTTGTGCACTGTCATCAGCTTTAAGCGCTTGATTACCTTCCGTACCACCGACTGCAGAACGCGGCTCACTTGAGTGTGTGCTGCCGTACTCTTTCGCTGGGGTCGTCAGGCGAGAACCTTCAGAGCTTACTAGCGAAATGTCAGGCTTGCGCTCTGCGCCAATACCGGTCGCAACAACCGTAACGCGAAGCTCATCTGTCATTTCCATATCAATAACTGTACCCACAACCACAGTCGCGTTTTCTGATGCGAATGCTTTAACTGCATTACCTACAGTCTCAAACTCGTCGATAGCGAAGTCTGGGCCAGCAGTAATGTTTACAAGGATACCGCGCGCACCTGACAAATCGATGTCTTCTAGAAGCGGGCTTGCAATGGCAGATTCCGCGGCTTCTTCAGCACGGTCTGGACCGCTTGCTGCACCGCTGCCCATCATAGCTTTACCCATTTCAGACATAACAGTTCGTACGTCTGCAAAGTCAACGTTGATCAAACCAGGGCGAGTGATTAGCTCGGCAATGCCTTGAACCGCGCCGCGTAATACATCATTTGCTGCGCTGAATGCCTGAAGTAGTGGCGTGCCTGGACCCATTACTTTCAATAGTTTTTCGTTAGGAATAGTGATCAACGAGTCAACATTGTTCGCAAGCTCTACAATGCCTTGCTCAGCAAAAGAGGTACGCTTTTTACCTTCAAATGGGAATGGCTTAGTAACAACCGCTACGGTTAGAATACCCATTTCACGGGCAATCTTTGCCACTTCTGGCGCTGCACCAGTACCTGTACCACCGCCCATACCGGCTGTGATAAACACCATATCCGCGCCGTCAAGCGCTTGGCGTATAGTTTCTCTGTCTTCTTGCGCTGCTTCACGACCGATATTCGGATCGGCACCTGCACCCAAGCCTTTTGTTACGCTTGAGCCAATTTGAAGCGTAACATTTGCACTTGAGCTACGAAGCACCTGTGCATCTGTGTTTACCGCAATAAACTCTACGCCTTCAATGCTTTGAGACACCATGTGTTCAACTGCATTACCACCGCCGCCACCGACACCGATGACTTTGATTACGGCTTCTTCGCCGTGACTATCCATTAATTCGAACATACTTACTCTCCGGTTGTACGTCTTTTAAACACTACGCCAGGTCATTCCCTTAGGCTAATTGCTTCCTGCTAGCCTTAATGCCGTAGCTATAGCGCCCCCAAAAAATTAAAATTCACCTTTAAACCAGCTTTGCACACGATGAAATAAGCTTTCACCGGTTTTCTGCGTACTGGACTTTTTATTATCAGATTGTACTTTGCCATATTGCAGTAGCCCAACGACTGTCGCAAATCCAGCATCATCGACGTATTCAGATAAACCTTTTACGTTGATGGGTTTGCCCACGCGCACGGGCATCTGGAAAAGTTCTTCGGCAAATTCAACAGCACCTTCCATCTTAGCGGTACCACCAGTAAGTACAAGACCCGCTGCGATTTGCTCTTCCAGACCGCTGGCACGAATTTCATCATGTACCAGCTCAAAAAGTTCCTGATAGCGAGGCTCAATAACCTCAGCTAACGTATGACGAGACATGACTCTAGCTGGGCGTCCGCCAACACTAGGTACTTCGATACTGTCTTCCATACTCACCATATCTTTTAATGCACAGGCGTAATTAACCTTAATTTCCTCTGCATTACTAATAGGTGTTCTAAATATTTTTGCTATGTCACTGGTAATTTGATTACCAGCAACCGGTATGACCGCAGTGTGGCGAATGGCGCCATCGGTGAAAATCACGATGTCCATAGTACCGCCACCAATATCAACCACACAAACACCAAGTTCTCGCTCGTCATCTGTTAAAACGGCATAACTTGATGCGAGGGCTGAAAAAATCAGTTGGTCCGCATTAAGCTCACAACGCTCAACGCACTTCACCATGTTCTTCGCCATATCGTCGGCGCAAGTGATAATGTGCGCATCTGCTTCCATTCTTACGCCCGACATACCTATCGGGTTTTTAATCCCCTCTTGCACGTCAATAGTAAACTCTTGGGGTAACACATGCAGAAGTCGACGTTCAGCCGCAATAGGCACACTGCGCGCTGCATGAATAACGTTGTCCACATCTTCTTGTGTTACTTCTTGATTGTTAATCGGTACCATGCCGTTTTCATTTTGGCACTTAACGTGGCGTCCCGAGATAGACATGAAAACTGAAGACACACGGCAATCTGCCATTAACTCCATCTCGTTTACCGCACGCTGAACCGACTTAACCACCAAATTTAAATCGTTAACGCCGCCCTTATCCATGCCTTTAGATGCATGGGTGCCCACGCCAACGATACTGATTTGATCGTCTTCTAGCAATTCACCCACCACAGCCTTGACTTGGCTGGTGCCGATATCTAGTCCTACAATCAAATTGCGTTCAGCAGGTTTTGACATGGTTTCCTTAACTCTCTTCATCTGTGGTGTTGTCGTCTTTCCAACCAACGGCAACACCCGTGTCATAGCGAAGGTCGACGTATTTCACCGCCTTCTCTTGTTGCGCCAAAAGTGGATATACATCAATAAAGCGCTGCAGCCTATCGATAAACTCCTGACGTCCTAAATTCAATTTTATGCCGTTTTTCAACTGCACCTGCCATGCAAACCGTTCGCTTAATGACAACTCAGACAACGTCATGTCTGTTGTTGAAATAAGTGCATGCATGGCGTTATAACCTTCTAGCGCCGTTTTCTCGCTACCGCCCGGGCCATATAAACGCGGTAAATCGAGTACTACACCTTCATCGTTAAACGTATCCCCGTAAGGGTTTAACAACAAATCTTCATTCCATTGGGCGACCGGCTGCTGTTCCACCAAATAAATTTTCAGCGTGTTCGGCCACTTTTTGCGAACCGAAGCACGGTAAACCCAAGACTGTGATTCAACGAGTTCAAATACCTCGTTAACGTCTAGAGCAAAAAAACTTCCTGGTTGCGCTTTACGAATCAATCGCTCAAGCTTTGTAATATCGATATGCTGATAGTCACCAGAAAAATCGATAACCTGTACCGGCATTTGCTGTTCATCTTGCAAATACTGATTAGCTTTCAACCCACCAAATACTAATCCAGCAATAACCAACAGTAAGAAAGCGACGCCGCCCCACACTGTTGATTTACTTTTGCCGCCCTTAACAGAAGCTTGCCTGTCTTGGTTAGTATCGGTATTGGCCACGTCTACGCCTTGTTTGCAACGTCGTCAAAACTGGTAGAAAGAATACTGAGTACCAGTTCGTCAAAGGTTAATCCTGCAACTTTGGCTGCCTTAGGCACCAAACTTTTTTCTGTCATGCCAGGCACTGTATTCACCTCTAGCAAATAAAATTGCCTTTGGTTGTCCTGCATAACGTCTATTCTGCCCCAACCGCTGCCAGAAATAGCGTCGAAAGCACGTGATGCTAGTTTTGCTAGCTGTGCTTCTTGCTCTTCAGACAAGCCGCTTGGGCAATAATATTCAGTCGTATTATCCTGATATTTCGCAGCATAATCATAGAATGTATGTGGAGTAGACATGCGAATAGACGGCAACGCCTGCCCCTGTAACACAGAAACAGTGAATTCGGGACCGTCTATATACTGCTCTAACAGGACTTGATTATCATATTTAAAGGCGTCCTGAACGGCAGTTTCGAGTTGTTTAGCGCTTGTCACTCTCGCCATGCCAATACTCGACCCTTCTCTGGCCGGTTTTACCATGACTTCATTCCCCAATTTATCCATTATAGCGCTGCACTTACCAGCTTCAAAGTGCCTTTTATCAGCAATTTCATATTTAGCGGTAGGTAAACCTAAACTTTGCCACACTTGCTTAGTGTGAATTTTGTCCATTGCCAGCGCTGAGCCCAAAACGCGACTTCCCGTGTAGGGTATTTTTAGAAGCTGAAGAGCACCTTGCATAGAGCCATCTTCACCACCTCGACCGTGCAGCATAATGAGCGCTCGGTCTACGTTTAGTTCAAGAAGGTCGGTTAGCGGGCGCTCTGCAGGGTCGAAAGCAAAAGCATCCACGCCTTGTCTTAGCAATGCATTTAGCACCGCGTTGCCCGAATTTAGCGATACTTCCCGTTCAGCAGAATCGCCGCCAAGCAGCACAGCAACTTTTCCATACTCGCCGGGCAAGTGTGTTTTTTGTGAGTGAATACTTACTGAAGGTATAGACATATTATTCTCCTTCCTTTGTAAGTGTTTTTGGCTCTAACTCACAACGCGCTAATAACTTCGCGATTTGACCGATATTACCCGCCCCTTGGGTCATCACAATATCGCCGTCTTGCATGATATTCGCCAAAATTGCAGGTAAGGCGTCTTTATCGCCTACATATACCGGCTCTATCTGTCCCCGCTGACGAATTGAACGACACAGCGCTTTACTGTCAGCACCCTCAATCGGCTGTTCACTGGCTGCGTAAACGTCAAGAAGCAGCAGTGCGTCAACGCTCGACAACACCTCAACGAAGTCTTCGTACAGATCACGAGTTCGCGTAAACCGATGGGGCTGGTAGACCATAACCAAACGTTTATCAGGCCAGTTTGCGCGAGCTGCAGCAATAGTGGCTCTTACTTCTGTAGGATGATGGCCGTAATCATCCACCAAGCACACTTCACCTTTACTCGTGTTGAATGTACCTAGCTGTTCAAATCGGCGACCAATGCCTCCAAAACTGGCTAAAGCACGCATAATGGCGTCGTCGTCTACCCCTTCATCCGTTGCCACCGCAATGGCAGCAAGAGCATTTAAAACGTTATGGTTGCCCGTAAGATTTAACGTTATATCTAACGGCTCGTGATCCGGTCGAATAACGGTAAAATTTGCTTTGCCAAATGAGAGCGTAATATTTTCAGCGCGATAGTCATTGTGCGGCTCAAAACCGTAAGTAATGATACTTCGTCCAATACGCGGGCGAATCTCTTGAATATTGGCATCGTCGCCACAGACAATGGCCTGACCGTAAAATGGCAAGTTAGACAGAAAATCTACGAAGGTATCTTTTACCTTTGAGAAATCGCCGCCATAGGTATCCATGTGATCCGCTTCAATGTTCGTAACCACCGATACCATTGGCTGAAGGTGAAGGAAAGATGCATCGCTCTCATCAGCCTCGGCAATTAGATAACGACTTTTTCCTAACCGGGCATTTGTGCCAGCACTATTTAACAGGCCGCCAATCACGAACGTAGGGTCGTATTCGGCTTCTGCGAATATGGTAGAAATCAAACTGGTTGTGGTAGTTTTGCCATGCGTTCCAGCTATCGCAATACCGTGACGGAATCGCATCAACTCCGCCAGCATTTCTGCACGGCGAATAATAGGGATACGTTTTTCACGAGCAACGATAATTTCTGGGTTTTGCTCGTTAATTGCGCTAGACACAACGATAACATCCATGCCTTCGACATTTTCAGCGCGATGACCAATTTTCACTTCGGCACCTAACTCGCTTAAACGCTGTGTCATAGGCCCTTCTTGAATATCAGAGCCAGCAATAGCATAACCTTCGTTAAGCAGCACTTCTGCAATACCGCCCATACCGGCACCGCCAATACCAATAAAGAATATATTTTTTACCCTGCGCATTTGCGGGCTTTCAAATGGGGTTTTAAAAACCATTAGTCCCCTACTCCTACCACGCTTTTAACGTGGCTTACTACATTTTCCGTGGCATGAGTGCTTGCACATGTTTTGGCAACAGCTCCCATTGTTAAGCAGTTTTCAGGGTGTTGTAACCACTGACGAACCGCCTGCCCTAAATTTTCTTTTAATACAGATTGAGCAATCATAAGTGCTGCATTTTGCCTCACTAGCGACTGCGCATTTTTTGTTTGGTGATCGTCAACCGCAAACGGTAGCGGTACGAAAATCGCCGCGCGTCCAGCAGCTGCAACTTCACTTACCGTAAGCGCACCGGCTCTACAGACAATAAAATCTGCCCACTCATAAGCTGCGGCCATGTCATCAATAAAATCACTGACATCGATTTTCGACATATCTGCGCCCACCGACGCATAGGCATTAATGACACCTTCACTGTTACCTTTTCCGCACTGGTGTTTTATTGATAAGCCCTCTAGCACACCACAGGTCTCGGGTACGGTTTCATTCAAAACTTGTGCGCCTAAGCTGCCGCCAACAACAAGCATGTTTAGGCCTTGTTTGTGCTCACAGATGTTTTCAAAACGGTTTTCAAGCGTGTTTTTACGAGCGTTTGTATTAATGCCTACAGGTTTTGATTTCACCTGCCAAATCTCATCGCGAACTGGATTGCCCACAGTATGCACGTTGTCAGCAACGCCTGAGAATTGTTCTTTAGCATCGTCAAAGCCAAGGAGTACTCGGTTTGCGATTTTGCTAAGAAGCTTATTGGTCATGCCTGCCGCGGCATTTTGCTCATGCACAATGACGGGGATGCCTAAGCTTTTTGCTGCTACCCCGCCGGGACCGCTAGCATAGCCGCCAAACCCAACAACAACATCAGGCTTTAGCCGTTTGATGATTCGTCTTGCTGAGAATAAACTTTTTACCAGGGCAATAGCGCCCTTAAAACGTGCCGACATCCCTTTACCACGTAGCCCTTTTACCGGAATAAAGTGAATAGGAATACCGTGCTTAGGTATTACCTGCGCTTCCATTCGCTCGGCGGTGCCCAACCAATGAATATCCCAGCCCTCGCTACGAAGCGCATTGGCTACCGCAAGGCCTGGAAAAACATGCCCGCCTGTACCGCCAGCCATTATTAAACAGCGTTTAGCCATTGTCGGCCTCCTGCGCCACGCGCGCGAGAATGGCTTTAATGCCGGCTTTGCCTTCATCTTCCGCTGTTGATGTTTTAGTCGCAGGTTTCGCCTTAACAATTCCAGTTGAAAAATCTTCTTCATCAGCATCGTTTACTGATGCTGACGGGGATGTTGCTGGCACCTTTGATTGAGCCGCACCTGAAGGAATAGGCTTTTTCCTACGCGGGTGTTTCTTACCGTCTTTCCCATCACCTCGGCCAATTGCCTGTACGCCATCAACGCGCAATTCGAAGTCGATACGAAGCAATATAGCCACAGCCACAGACATAACGATAAGTGACGAACCGCCATAGCTAACTAGTGGTAACGTTAATCCTTTGGTTGGCAGAATACCTGCGCTTGCGCCAATGTTTACCGCCGTTTGGAAACTAAACCAGATGCCGATGCTGTAAGCCAGATAGCCATCAAACGCTCGACCTTTCTCTAGTGCTTTATTTCCAATGCTTAACGCGCGCAATACCATCCATAAAATGAGGCCAAGTACCGCGAGTACGCCAACAAAGCCAAGTTCTTCTGCCAAAATGGCCATAACAAAGTCGGTATGTGCCTCTGGCAAAAATTCCAGTTTTTGCAGGCTGTTACCCAGACCTTGCCCAAACCAGTTACCGCGGCCATAAGCCATTAAGGATTGGGTTAGCTGATAACCCGCGCCAAACGGGTCTGCCCACGGATCTAAAAATGAAGTTACCCGTTTCATTCGGTATTCTTCAAACACGATAAGTGCGACAACCGCCAATATGCCTGCAAACACCAATGCGAAGAACTGCCATAGTCGTGCGCCAGCTAAAAATAACAGGCCAATTGTAGTGGCGAACATTACCACCACTGTACCCAAGTCTGGCTGAAGCAGTAGCAACATCGCTAATACAAAAAACACAGCCAGTGGTTTGATAAAGCCTTTCAAGTTTTCTGTAACTTCTTCATAACGGCGAACTAAATAGCCCGCCAGATAGGCGAAGAAGAAAAGCTTGGCTGGCTCTGCAGCCTGAATAGTAATAGGGCCAATCGCCAACCAGCGAGTACTTCCGTTTACGGTTCTTCCAACCACGAGTACAGCCAATAGGAGCGCGATGGCAGCGAGCAGTAGATAAGGGTTAGTCATGCGCCAAAACTGCATAGGAAGATTCAGTACAACCATGGCCGCGACTATCGCTCCAACGATATAAATACCGTGGCGAATAGCAAAGTAAAATGGGTTGTCGTGCAGTCTATCCGCAACCGGCATAGATGCAGACGTAACGATAATAACGCCAATGCTCATTAATGCTAGCGCGATTAAAATAAGCGTGACGTCATAAGGATGCGTCGCTGTTTGCTGCCCGTCATGCCTTGCAGCAAATAAAGCGCTTAGTTTAGTAGAGGCCGCCATCATAGTACCGCCTCCAAACTCATATTGTGTAGGTCGTAAACGTCCTGTTTGAAGGTGTCTCCGCGATGCATATAGTTTTTAAACATATCTAAACTCGCACACGCAGGTGAAAGCAGCACCGTATCGCCGGGAGCAGCAACCCTAATCGCCGCTTTCACCGCATCTTTCATTGTGGCTACGCGGGTTGTATGCGCGAAGCTCTCTTCGAACAAGTGTGCATCTTTGCCCAAAGCAAACACATGGAAAACGTGCTGGTTTAGATAAGGCGCAAGACTTGCCATATCAGCACCTTTGGCATCGCCTCCTGCAATAAGAATAAGCTTGCCATCTATAGTTGGGCCAATTCCCTCAAGTGCTGCGATGGTCGCCCCAATATTAGTGGCTTTTGAATCGTCGATATAGCGAACATTGTTTACACGGGCTATTTCAACACAGCGATGAGGCGCAGATTTGAAGCTGTGTAGATATTTAACCGCCGCTTGAGGCGTCACACCGAGTTTAAGGCAGATGCCAAGGGCTGCCATAATATTTAACACGTTATGCATGCCGGCTAAATGAATGTCGCTTAAAGCGATAAGCTTTTCGCCGTTAAACGCGATACACGGTTTCCCATCGTCTTCGAAGGTCGCGATAGAAAAACCGCTAGAAGACTCACCTAAGCCATACTCAATAATATATTGTGCACCTTGCTTTTCTATATGAGGTGTTTCACTTAGATAAGTATCCGAAACCGGGCTTAAGTTGTCATTAGCCTCAACTAAAAGGTGTTCATCGGGTGCTACAAACTCACCGTCTCGCCAGACAATGGCTGATTTGGCATTATCAAAAATGCGATGCTTAGCATCAACATACGCCTCTAGCGTTCCGTGACGGTCCAGGTGATCATCGGAAATATTCAGTATCGTGGCAGCCTCAAGCACTAGACTTGACGTTGTTTCAAGCTGAAAGCTCGACAATTCCATTACTACCACATCAGCATCGCTTTCCAACGCTTCCAATACAGGTCGGCCTACGTTACCCGCTTCAATGCTTTTCACGCCACAGGCGTTGAGTAAGTGATTGACTAGCAGAGTGACAGTGGTTTTGCCGTTTGAGCCCGTTATACCCACTACACGCTTAGCAGGCGTGTTGCTGCTGTTTGAGATGTTTAAGCGGGCAAATAGTTCTACGTCGCCAATCACTTCAACGCCGCATGTTTTCGCTAGGCTAACTTGTTCAATGTTAAGCGCAAGACCCGGGCTTAACACCAAGGTGTCTACGCCATCAAAGAAATCTGCGCTAAGCGCATTACACGTGACCTTTTCAGCCATGAACGCTTGCATGTCAGGTTCAAGGTCACCATTAAGATCAGCAGGTGCAGTAAAATTCGCGCGTGTATCAAACGCTTTAACGGTTGCCTGTTTCTGCAACAAAAAGCGCACGCAAGCCTGACCCGTCATACCTAGGCCACCGACTACATAACTATGCTCACGTACGTTATACGACATTAATATTTATCTCTTCAGCGCTTATCTGAGTTTGAGGGTAGCGAGCCCCACCAAAACCAAAATGATAGAAATTATCCAAAAACGCACAATCACGCGCGGCTCTGGCCAGCCCTTTAATTCATAGTGGTGGTGGATGGGTGCCATCCGAAATATACGCTGACCACGTAGTTTGTAAGAACCAACTTGCAGGATCACTGACAAGGTCTCTATGACAAACACACCACCCATTATGATGAGAACCAATTCTTGACGCACAAGTACGGCAAGTACACCCAAGGTTCCGCCTAGCGCTAATGAGCCAACATCCCCCATAAACACCTGTGCTGGATAGGTGTTAAACCATAAAAAGCCCAAACCTGCGCCGACTATAGCGGTACAGACAATCACCAGTTCACTGGTAAGGGGGATGTGCGGGATATTTAAGTACTCAGCAAAATTTGCGTTACCTGTTACATAGGCAAAAATAGCGAACGCGCCTGCTACCAAAATGGTTGGCACTATTGCCAGGCCATCCAGGCCATCGGTAAGGTTTACCGCGTTACTGGTTCCTACAATGGCAAAGTAAGTAATGATGATGAAAAAGGCACCCAACTGCGGGAATACCTCTTTAAAGAAAGGTACCAGCAGCGAGGTTTCAGCGCTTATTGTGGCACTGCTATACAAATAAAACGCCACACCTAAAGCCACAACCGATTGCCAGAAATATTTCCAGCGTGCGATTAGCCCCTTTGAGTCTTTGCGAATGACTTTTCTATAATCGTCAACAAACCCAATAATACCGTAGGCCACCACCACGGTCAGGGTTACCAGCACATAACGGTTTGTGAGATCTGCCCATAGCAGGCCGCTTACCACGATTGCCGCTAAGATGAGTAGCCCGCCCATTGTGGGCGTGCCCGATTTTGATAAATGGCTTTGCGGGCCATCGTCGCGCACGGTTTGACCGATTTGCATACGCTGCAAATAACGGATCATTTTAGGGCCAATAAGAATGGCAATAAGCAACGCGGTCAACGTACTTAATATTGCGCGAAGGGTTAGGTATGAAAATACGTTAAACCCTGAATCGAATTGTGTCAGCCAGTCGGCGAGCCAAATTAACATGCTATTCGCTCCCGACGGCTATCCAGCTTTCCCAGCGTAGAGGCCTCGATCGCCTCTACCACGCGTTCCATCTTAGAACTGCGTGAACCCTTTACTAAAATTGAAATATCGCGCTGCTGCACTAACAAATCATTCTCCATTGCGGTCAACAAACTTTCAACATCGCTGAAATGACCACCATTTTCATTAAACACAGCACTTGCTGACTGACTCAAAACACCCATAGTGTAAAGGTAATTAATCCCTTTTTGTTTTGCATATTCACCTACCTGCTCATGATAAAAACGCGCCTGTTCGC
Source organism: Alteromonas sp. KUL150 (assembly GCF_009811475.1). NCBI lineage: Bacteria > Pseudomonadati > Pseudomonadota > Gammaproteobacteria > Alteromonadales > Alteromonadaceae > Alteromonas > Alteromonas sp. KUL150. The sequence goes on along the minus strand of NZ_BLIJ01000021.1, from coordinate 60,590 downwards.
CCAATTCTTTCATGTCTCCAAGCACAAGTACTCTTATGCCTGAAAAGCTGCTGAGAGTATCAATTGCTGCGTTCACAGAAGCCACGTTGGCATTGTAGGTATCGTCTAGTAATCGAACTTGTTCGGTAAGCTGTTTTACATTTAAACGGCCGCTAACCTGCTTCATGGCAAGTAAACCGTCACGCACGTTTTCTAATGTCGCACCCACTTGTAACGTCAGCGCCGCAGCGACCAACGCATTGCCTACGTTATGAATACCGGGGATAGTAAGCTGGATAGCTATTCCGCCCTGAGGACAAACTAGTTGAAATGCGGCGCATCCATCTAATCCGATAGTAATATCTTGCGCTTTGAAGTCGGCGTCGTTTTTTTGTTCAGGGGAAAATGTCAGCGTTTTAGTCTGTTTAAGTTTACCTTGCCAAAACTCTGCAAATTGACTGTCGATGTTAACAACGGCTACACCGTCGCTTCCCAACCCTTTAAATATTTCGCTTTTTGCTCGAGCTACGCCTAATAAGCTGCCAAAGCCTTCTAAATGAGAAGCCGCAGCATTTACGATAGTTGCAACATCAGGCTTAACCAAGTCGGTAGTGTAGGCAATCTCACCTAAATGATTTGCTCCTAACTCCATAACGGCGTATTCATGCTGAGGCTCTAGGCGAAGCAAAGTTAAGGGGACACCAATATCGTTATTGAAATTCCCTTTAGTGGCGAGCACATTACCTCTACGGGCTAAAATTGCTGCACACATTTCTTTAACCGTGGTTTTACCGCTACTTCCTGTGATCGCAATAGTTTTTGGTGCAACCTGTGCCTTCACCGCCGCTCCTAATGCGCCCAATGCCTCTTTGGTGTCTTTCACCAAAATTACAGGTAGCGATGTCACTATCTCTTCACTGGCAATAACTGCACTAGCCCCTGCTTTTTCAGCGGTCTCGACAAAATCATGACCGTTAAAATTTGGGCCTTTAAGTGCTAGATATACCGCGCCCGCTTCGAGCGTGCGGGTATCAGTACTTACCGAACACACTTCGGTGTCCGCAGCAGTACCTACTAATTTTCCGTTAACCTTTTCGGCTATCCACGACAGCGTTGTTGTTATCATTTGCTGTACTCCTGTTGCAGTCGCGCCACAACTGCACGTTCGTTATAGTTAGTCTTTTTGTCACCGATAATTTGGTAATCTTCATGGCCTTTTCCAGCCACTATGATGATGTCGCCTTCCTGTGCATGCTCAAGGCAATGACGAATAGCTTCTTCGCGGTCTGCAATAGCGACTGCCAGTTCGCGATTTTGCAAACCGTCATTGATATCTTTCGCAATAGACTCTGGGCTTTCACTGCGACTGTTATCGGTTGTGATAACAATCGCGTCAGCACCTGACTCGGCTGCCTGCCCCATCAAAGGCCGCTTACCTTTATCTCGATCACCGCCGCAGCCAAATACACACCACACGTTACCGCTAGTATGAAATTTTGCGCTAAGCAGCACCTTCTCAAGTGCGTCAGGCGTATGCGCGTAGTCCACCACTAAATTGGCAGCGCCTTTAACAGGAAACACTTCCATTCGGCCAGGTACAGGAGTAATAGCATTTACCGCTTTAACCACTTCATCAAAACGCTCGCCCTCAGCTAATAAGGTCGCGATGGCACTTAGCACATTACTGATGTTGAACTTACCGAAAAGTGGCAAAGCTATAGCAGCACTTCCCCAAGAGCTCACTAGCTCAAAGCTACATCCACCCGCATGATAAGAAGCATTTGTGGCGAAACAATGGCGATATTGAGGATTGTTGTAGGCGCTTAACAGCGCAGCATCTTTGCTATCATCAATACCAGTCCACACTCGCATAATGGCGCTATCTGCGGCACCGTCCCACTTTGTACTTTCATCATCGTTCGCGTTTAACACTACGATTTTCAAACCCGGCTGTTGAAGCAGCAAGCGCTTGGCTTTGCCATACTCTTCCATTGTGCCGTGATAATCGAGATGGTCTCGCGTAAGGTTGGTGAAAATCGCAATATCGGTTTTAACCGTGCCAAGACGCCCTTGAACCAACGCGTGAGAACTTGCTTCAAAGGCGGTATGGCGCACTTCGCTTTGCACAAAGTCTGCCAATAAATATTGCATACGTATGGCGTCGGGCGTTGTGTTTGCCGCAGGTGTATTCGCCCACTGCGTTTCGTCACCTTCAAATACGCTACTGCCCAAGGTACCTATACTTGCGCTGCGCGTACCTAACACATCTTTAAGCTGGGTAAGCAATTGAACTGTAGAGGTTTTTCCATTTGTTCCGGTTACCGCAACAGTCGTCATTTTTTGTGCGGGATAGTCGTAGAATGCAGCAGCTAGTGATGAAAGCATTTGCGGTAATTCATACAGCGAAATAATTACGCTGTGATCACGCATTTCCATTTGACCATGGGCTCCACTGTCGTCAGTTTGCGCCAGAATTACACGGGCCCCTAAACTTATTGCCTGCGGGATAAAATCTCGACCGTCTCGTTCGTGCCCTTTAATAGCCAAGAACGCCAACCGGGTGTTCACCTCTCGACTATCTAACGTAAGACCTTCAATACGAATATCCGGCGCCTCTACGCCGAACTTCGCTAGCAAGGCTTTAGTGCTTTGAATAAAGGCATTAACTACCACTTTGACCTCCTTTCAATAAGCTGCTTGAGGTAACCTGCTTGTCGTCTGGCGTAACGTTTAACATGTGTAACGCGCCGCCCATAATCGACGAAAAGACCGGTGCAGCTGTATCCCCCGCGTGATACAAATCGCCGCCGGGTTCGTTGATCAATACAATAGTTACTAATCTAGGGTCGGACACAGGTGCAATACCGGCAAAGATGTTGACGTACTCTTCACCGTACCCGCCAGCTACTGCTTTTCGGCTCGTTCCTGTCTTTCCCGCTACACGATAACCGGGCACTGCTGCCTTCGTTGCAGTTCCGCCGCGCAGCGTAACGCTCTCCATCATCTGGACGATGGCGTTTGCGTTTTCTTCACTTATAACGCGCTCTGATTGTGCGTGCCACGAGGGTTGCTCTGGTGTTTTGATGATCTTAAGCGGCGTTTTAATTCCACCATTTGCCAATGTGGCATAGAGACGTCCCAACTGGGCCGTTGTCACTGAAATACCGTAGCCGAAAGAAAGTGTGGCAAGTTCAAATTCAGACCAACGACTACGCTCGTGGAAAATCCCGCTGCTTTCCCCGGCCATGTTAAGGCCCGTGTCACTCATCAACCCCATGTTGTAATAAGTATCAAGCAAGAACTGCTTAGGTACAGACAGCGCCAGTTTAGACGTCCCCATATTCGATGAATGCTGAATAATTTCTTCTAAGGTCAACTCACCGTAGTTACGCGAGTCTTTAACCAAGCTTCCACCTAAACGCATCCAACCTGGATGAGTATTGACAGAATCTTCCGGTTCCACCTCACCAAACTCCAAAGCAGTTAACACCGCAAGGGGTTTAAGTGCCGAGCCCGGTTCAAAGGCGTCAGTGATAATGCGGTTGCGCATGCGGTGTGGGCTGATATCACTTCTATCATTAGGATTGAACGATGGCGCGTTAACCATTGCCAGCACTTCGCCGCTTTTTACATCGATAACAATGGCAGAAGCCGAGCTTGATTGATAATAAATCATGGCTTCTTTTATCTCTTTGTAAGCAAGAGCTTGAATACGTTGGTCAATAGTCAGCTGTAAATCGCCGGCCTTTTCGCCTGAAGTAGTTTCTAAAATCTCAACTTGGCGACCTTTCGCGTCACGGCGAATTTTGCGAGAGCCTGGCGTCCCCGTTAGCCATTCGTTATACATCCGCTCTAAGCCTTCAACACCTGTGTCATCCACATCAGTTACGCCGATTAACTGCGCTGAAACCTCACCCGTAGGATAGTAGCGGCGACTTTCGCGACGAAGATAGATGCCCGGAATGTCCAGTTTATCTACGTACTCGGCCATGGCAGGCGAAACTTGACGCTGCAGATACACAAAGCGGCGCTTGGGGTTAGCGACTTTTTCTTTAAGTTCATTAACGTCTTGGCGCAGCACATCAGCCAACGCTTCCCAACGACGTTCCTCTTTAAAACCGTCGTTTTCGTGAATAATTTTCGGGTCTGCGTAGATAGCGCGAACAGGCACACTCACTGCCAGCTCAACCCCGTTTCTATCGGTGATAAGGCCACGGTAGGTTGGCATATCACGGGTGCGAAGCGTTCGATTATCTCCCTGTTGAATAAGCTCATCAGGTTCAATAACTTGAATGTAGGCGGCACGGGCTGCCAGCACGCTGAATACCAACATTATGACAACAAGAACAACCACAAATCTCCAGTGTACTAAGCTGGGGGTAACATTTTGTTTTGCGCCAGTTTTCTTTCGCTGTCGATTATTTGCAACGTTCATTTCAATCTCACCACTACTTCATCGTCAGCAGTCGGGCGGTACATATCTAACTGTTTTTCTACGAGGTTTTCGATACGGTTGTGTTCAGTAAGCGCCCGTTGCTCTAGAACGAGGTTGCGCCACTCAACGTCAAGCTCGTCTTTCTCCTGCATAAGGTCTTCAAGGGCTATCACTTGCTGACGATTGTGGTGGCTGCTTAGCGTTACCGCCATAGCACTAACAATAACCATTAAATACAACAAAACCCGCAACTTGTTGCGGGTCAAATCTGAAACAATAATGAGCAGTAATTTAAAATTAGTGCTGGCCTTGTCTGGCGTGACTTTCGTCATAGTTTTTCTGCCACACGCAATACCGAACTGCGAGAGCGAACATTGTTCGCAATCTCCTGCTCTGAGGGTTTTATCGCTTTGCCTAATGCTTTTAGCACTTTATCGGCATCTATTTCAGCCTGAGTAATCGGTAAGTTATGTGGTACTGACTTCCCTTTACTTTGATCCTTGATAAAGCGTTTCACTAAACGGTCTTCAAGAGAGTGAAATGAGATAACAGCAAGACGCCCTTCTTTTGCCAGCACCTGTGTAGCCGCTTTAAGGCCAACGCGAAGCTGCTCTAACTCAGCATTGATATAGATGCGAATTCCCTGAAACGCTCGGGTTGCCGGGTGCTTAAATTTATCTTTAACCGGCACTGCTTCATCGATAATTTTTGCTAGCTGCGCAGTACGTGTAATGGGCGTATCTTTGCGTATATTTACGATAGCGTGCGCAATTCGCTTGCCAAATTTTTCTTCGCCAAACTCTTTAATTACCTGCGTAATATCTTGTTCTTCGGCGCTGGCTAGCCAGTCTGCCGCACTTTGCCCACGTGAAGTGTCCATGCGCATATCAAGCGGGCCGTCACGTAAAAAGCTAAAACCGCGTTCAGCATCGTCAAGCTGTGGAGAAGAGACGCCTAAGTCCATCAGCACACCGTCAATCTTTCCGGTTAGCCCTAGCGCTTCTATTTCTTCTGCCATATCACCAAACGGAGAGTGGATAATGCTAAAGCGCTTGTCATCGGCAAAACGTTCGGCTGCTTTAATCGCTTGAGGGTCACGGTCAAAGGCGATAAGACGCCCGCTTTCACCTAGCGAATTCAATATATGCGCTGAATGCCCACCACGACCAAAGGTGGCATCAATATAGATACCGTCTGGTTTAATTGCCAGCGCTTCAATACACTCGTCAAGCAGTACTGAAATATGTTTAAATTCATTAGGCTGCGTCATAGCGAGAAGTCCTGTAATCGTTCGGTAAGTTCAAATTCGCCTTTGCGTTCGGTGTCTATATCAGCTTCAACTTGTTGTGCCCAAATATCGGCATCCCAAATTTCGAATTTGTTTAACTGACCAACTAACATGACTTCTTTTGAGAGTTTTGCGAATGTTCGCAGTGGTGTGGGAACAAGAATACGACCGCTTTTGTCCATCTCGCCTTCAGAGGCATACCCAAGGAGCAATCGCTGGAGGCGACGCTCGGCTGGGATCATGCTTGAAAGTTTAGAGAGTTTAAGCTCAATCTCTTCCCATTCGGGAAGTGGGTAAAGCAGCAAACAACTTTGTTGTGTATCGACTGTGCAGACTAGTTGTCCCTGACAATCATCCAGCAGCGACTGACGATACTTCGTAGGTATAGCCAGTCTGCCTTTTGTATCCAGATTGATTGCGTTAGCGCCGCGGAACATTCCCCTAGCCTTTTATTATTTGCTCTTGGTTTTCTTGTTTTTTGAGTACTAATCTGCAAAGTGATGATGATTTGATCCACAATTCGCCACATTTACCCACTGAGATACAGTTTAGGTACCAATGATCCCCACTGTCAAGTAGAAAAAAGCCGTGGAGGCCGCATAAACACTGGGTTTTAACTGGCTGCATATACAGTACTTTTAGGAAGTGTATGATTAGGCATGTAAAAAAGATTAAAAAACATTCAACAGCGAAAAATTAAACCTATAATTTATCGATGAACTACAGTTTTTAACGCACTGAAGTGAAGGGCCTGTAGATTTCCCCAATCACGAGCGCAGCAACAAATCTAACGTGGTAAAGGTAGGAGGGTGAAAGCAAAAAATGAGCTTTCAACCTAGCTGAAAGCCCACTGTCTTTATTGTTTTTCGCTGTTGAATTTTATTCTATTGAGAAGCCGTGCATTTAATTAGAAACGGTATGTGGCTGACAATGCCGCAACATCGCTATCTACGTCGCTATCAATATCCGTTTCATAACTCGCTGATATTGCAAACTGCTCATTGACCCAGTAATCAAGCGCTACGCCTGCCGTTTTAACATTATCAAAACCGTCTGGCGCATTCGTATAGCTGTAGCTACCTTGAACACTTAATCCCGGGCTAAAGAAGTAACGCGCACTTCCAGACAGCACATCAATATCATCGGCGATGTATTGGGCTGTGAAATCCCATCCCGTTCCTGCATTACCTACTGTGGTATATCGGGTAAAAACAAGCGGCGATGTTTCATTTTCACTCTCGCTGTAGCTTTCTCCACCGGCATTAAAGTCGTAGGTGGCACGCTGGTAGATTAGACCTGCACCAATTTGCCACTGACGTGATAGGTTAAACCCTACTTTTAGATCAATATTGGTGTAGTCCTCATCACCAAAGTCATCATCAAATTTACTATGGGCGCCTTCTATAGCAAGCATCCAGGTATCATCAATATAAAACGTGCTGCCTAAATTAAACACGTCAATACCATCTAAATTTGCATAACTACCGGACAGGCTAGATACACGCTGAAGATAAGGGTTGATAAGGTAAGCGCCGCTGTTACCGCTCACTTCATCTAAATAGCGAACATATTTGGCGCCATAAAGATTTTCATCTAGCCCTTCAAAATCGACAGCCATAACTTGTACTTCGTTTTGTGTAGCGGCATGTGCTGCTGAGACTGAAAATACTGAAGCCGTAATGAGTGATAGTGCAGTTAGCGTTGTTGAAAATTTATTAGATTTGATATTCATGTCTTTTGTCCTTAAAAAAATGTGTTGGAATCGACGAACAAGATAAGACATTAAAACTTAACGGTTTCTGAACGAAAGATGACGAAGTCTGAACGTGAATTTTAGGCACAAAAAAGCCCGCGACTTGGCGGGCTTCTAACTTTCAAAATTAAGGGGCAATTACGCGCTTGGCGCCGCTTCGGCTGGAGCTTCTTCTGCTTTTACAGCAGAAAGCTGCATACTGCGAATTGGGTTTTCTGTACCGTTAGAGAGCTCAACAAGACGGTTTAGCTGACCAACAGACATCATTACTGCGTAGATAGCGCCTAGGAAGCCTTGCTTGTGCAGCTCTAGTACTTGCTCTTCTGGCAGCTCAAGAAGTTTCTTCTCGTTGATGCTCATCATGCCGGTAACGTTGCGCTGTTTACCATCTTGGTAAGTAAGGCGAATTTGAATTGGATCTAGTAGGTCTAGTTCCACAACTTTCGCCACGAAACGCTGAGTTAGCATTTCGCTATTCGCTAGGTCTGCTAGGAACTTCTGGCGGTTTTCAAGGAACTCGCTTGCTTCACCAGCTTCGGTGAATAGTGCTTGGCCTTCGTCAGAGATAAGGTCAGAGTTTTCATCAATATAAACACCAAGCTTGTCGCCGTCAGGACGTACGTCGAATGGGTAGCGAAGAATGTTCATCGGAACGTGTGGGCCTTTCCAACTATCGCCAGTAAGGAAAAGGTTTTGTCCTTGCTCCATGCCTAGCATAGTCACCACGTGATGGCGCTTTGCATTGGTATCTTCAATAAAAACCAACGGCATTGTCGCTGCAAGTTGTGCAAACTCACGAATCGTCGCTGCTGCAAGGTGTGTATTTTTCGCAAAGCTGAAAGAAGTGTTTACCGCAACCTTTAAGTCTTTATGCTTTTCTTTATCTAGCGGTACAAAATTAATAGCCATATTTATTTCTCATACTTGTTAGCTGTGGCCCCGGCTTGATTATGTGAGAAGAGCGGGTGCCATCAAAAATTTTACGTCGGCCGCGCTGATGCATATCAGCATCGATAGTTGGCGGAGCGCTTGGGAGTATCCCGTATTCGCGCAATGAAGTCACGCAGTCTTCACCATAACAAGTTTTAAATTTTTATTGCAATGTAAACTTGAAGTAAACAAGCACAAGCGCTCTAAAAATGAGCAATTCAAGCTAATTTCAAGAGTCGAAAGAGCGATTTGATGTAAATAAGAGTCTGTTGAAGACCTATTGTCGCGGTATGAATTATCCTTTAGTCTCTTATTGCTAGTTAATTAGGGGCTGTTGACCTAAGCGATAAAAAACAAAATAAGGATTTTCTATGAAGGGGCACTTCCCACTCTCGTCTTGCGCATTCTTTATCTCTGCGCTTTTTGCTTCCAACAGTGTATTTGCAGACACTCCGGTCTACTCTGCATCAGAAAACGCGATTAAAATCGCTCAAGAAACCATTATTGTAGACGGGCATATCGATGTGCCTTATCGTGTAAAAGAAAAGTGGGTTGATGTTACCAAGGCGACCGATGGTGGAGACTTTGACTACCCTCGCGCTGTATCCGGTGGTTTAAACGCCCCGTTTATGAGCATTTATGTACCCGCGAACTTAGACAATTCACCTGAATCTACACAGCTTGCTCACGAGCTTATTGACTCAGTAGAAGCAATTGTTGCTCGCGCTTCGGACAAGTTCGCTATTGCTAAAAGCCCTTCTGACGTAAAAGCACAGTTTGAAAAAGGGCTAATTTCTTTGCCTATGGGTATGGAAAACGGTTCGCCTATTCAGGGTGACTTGAAAAACCTAGCGGCTTTTTACGAGCGCGGGATACGCTACATTACTCTTGCCCATAGCCAAGCAAACCATATTTCTGATTCATCATACGACCTTCGCAGAAAGTGGAAAGGGCTGAGTCCATTTGGCAAAGAACTCGTAGGCGAAATGAATAATATTGGCATTATGTTGGATATTTCTCATGTGTCTGACGACGCCTTCTATCAGGTTATTGAATTGACTAAGGCGCCAGTTATAGCCTCTCACTCTTCACTGCGCCGCTTCACACCTGGCTTCGAACGCAACATGGATGACGACATGATCAAAAAGCTCGGCGAAAACGGCGGCGTGATCATGATTAACTTTGGTTCTAGCTTTGTTTCGAAAGAAGCCGGTAAATGGCGTAGCGGCCTAACTGCTGCACGCAAAGCGTTGGTTGAAAAGGAAGGTGAAGACAGCCCTAAACTAGAGAATTTTGAGGAGAATTATCGCAAAGAAGTACCCTACCCTTATTCAACACTTGATGAAGTACTTGATCATATCGATCACGTGGTAAAACTAATTGGTGTTGAACATGTGGGAATTGGTTCAGACTACGACGGTGTAGGTGACTCACTCCCCATTGGGCTTAAAGACGTAGCAAGCTTTCCAAACCTCGTTCAAGGGCTGCTAGATAGAGGCTATAGCCGCACAGATATTGAAAAGATATTAAGCGGTAACCTGCTGCGCGTTTGGCAGCAGGTAGAAGACTATGCGGCAGCGCACTAACTCGCTAGTACTTCATAGATAAGGCGTGGGGAAGCAGATATGTGCTTCCCTTTTTTGCCTGTTACGTTTTACGCGAAACAACGAAGTAAAACGCGCTTGGCAACACAAGTAAAGTTAGCACTAGTGCACTTGCCATACCACCCACCATCGGCGCGGCAATTCGCTGCATTACCTCGCTACCAGTACCCGTAGCATAAAGAACAGGCAGCAAGCCTACAATAATAGAAAGCGATGTCATCATGACTGGACGAAGTCTTGCCAAAGCAGCGTTAACGATTGCCTTTTTCACCCGCTCATCTTTGTTAGTATAAGCGTCTTCTGTCTCAGACTCAGGCATCGAGAGAGTTTCTGATACATATTGCTTTAAGTAAACCAGCATGATCACGCCTATTTCAACCGCTACACCCGCAAGGGCAATAAATCCGACACCCACAGCAACCGATAAATTGAAATTAAGAAGGTAAAGCAACCAAACGCTTCCAACCAATGCCAATGGCAAGGTAGCGAGTATTAACGCCACGTCGCGCAGGCGCCTAAATGCCAGATAGAGCAAAAGACAGATGATGGATAGCGTGAGAGGTATAACCACTGACAGTTTCGCTTTCGCACGCTCCAGATAAGCGAATTGGCCAGCCCAAGTAAGTGAGTACCCAGCAGGTACCTCAAGGTGATCTGAAAGGTGTTTTTTAGCCGCTGCTACATAGCCTCCCAAATCTATACCTGTGGCAGAATCGGACGATACGTCAATATATACCCAACCGTTTAAACGCGCGTTTTCACTTTTAATCGCTGCAGGACCATCATCTATGCGTACGTTTGCGACATCACCCAAAGTAATATGCGCCCCACTTGGAGTAACGAACGGCATGGATGCTAAAGATTCAGGGGTATCGCGATAATGCTGTAAAAACCGCATGGTTACAGGAAAACGCTCTCGCCCTTCCACAGACTGAGTCACTATTTGCCCGCCAATGGCTGTTCCCACAATTTTGTGAACATCGTCGATTGACATGCCATAGCGCGCCGCCAACTGACGATCAATATCAATATAGACATAGCGCCCGCCGACAACGCGCTCGGCGTATACCGACGCGGTATGGGGCACGTCTTTTAGTTGCGCCTCTATATCTTTACCAATAGATTCAATCCCCGCTAAATCTGGCCCAGCAATTTTAATTCCCACAGGTGTTTTTATCCCTGTTGCCAACATATCGATGCGGGTTTTGATAGGCATAACCCATGCGTTAGTCAGCCCGGGAAACTGTATAAGTGCATTAAGCTCTTCTTTGAGTTTTTCAGTGGTCATGCCGTCTCGCCACTGCGCTTTTGGTTTAAGCTGAATAAAAGTTTCAATCATAGTTAGTGGCGCAGGGTCAGTGGCCGTATCAGCCCGCCCAATTTTTCCAAATACTGTTTTAACTTCCGGCAGGGTTGCAATAAGCTTGTCGGTTTGTTGCAAAAGTTCTCTGGCTTTTCCAACCGAAATACTTGGATAAGTGGTGGGCATATACATTAAGTCACCTTCATCTATCTCAGGCATAAATTCACTGCCAAGATGACTTAACGGCCAATACATAGAAACCAATAAAACTAATGCGGCAACAAGGGTAACTAATGGGTAATTGAGCGAACGCATTAGCAATGGCCTGTAGACGCGCTCTAATGCGCGATTAACCGGGTTTTCTGCTTCAGCGCGTATTTTGCCGCGAACAAAATAGCCCGCTAACACAGGAACCAAGGTAATCGCGAGAGCGGCGGCGGCAGCCATGGCATATGTTTTGGTAAAAGCGAGTGGCGCAAAAAGCCGTCCTTCTTGGGCTTCCAACGCAAAAACAGGAATAAACGAAACCGTTATAATAAGCAGCGCAAAAAAAAGCGCTGGACCAACTTCCGATGTTGACCTTATCACCAGTTCCCAACGCTTGGCGGCAGAAAGCCGATAAGATGTTGCATTTGCGGAATGTTGATGTAAGTGCCTATGCAAATTCTCAACCACTACAATAGCGCCATCTACCATAGCACCAATGGCAATTGCGATACCGCCTAACGACATGATGTTGGCGTTAAGCCCTTGGATCTTCATCACGATAAAGGCGGTGAGAATACCAATGGGTAAACTGATTAACGCAACCATAGAGGAGCGTAGGTGAAACAAGAAGATAGCGCATACAAAGCCGACAACTAGTAGCTCTTCCACTAATTTATTTGAAAGCGTATCCACCGAGTTATCAATAAGTGTGGCCCTGTCGTAAACCGGAACTATCTTCACGCCTTTCGGCAAACTCGCTTTTAATGCCTCTAGCTTTTCTTTGACGGCATTGATAGTGGCTTTCGCATTTTCACCATATCGCATAACAATGATGCCACCTACCGTTTCGCCTTTCCCATTAAGCTCTGCGACACCGCGGCGCATCAGCGGACTTTCAACCACTTGCGCCACATCGTCGATGGTGATGCTCACACCATTTTGAATAACTCCTGTAGGTAATGCGAGTATGTCATCTATTCCCTGAATATAGCTTTGGGCAGTAACCATATATTCTGCTTCAGCCATTTCGATAACCGAAGCTCCGGTGGCGCGATTACCGCGTTTAAGGGCAATGTCGATCACAGATGGCTGAATGTTATAGGCGCGCAATTTCTCTGGGTCGACAATCACTTGGTACTGCTTAACCATACCGCCCACAGACGCAACTTCGGATACGCCTTCTACTGACTGTAGTTCAAACTTTAAGAACCAGTCTTGCAGTGCTCTTAACTCCCCAGCATCAAGCGCGTTTGACTGATTCACATCGTTTTCCAAAGCATATATGTATACCCAACCCACGCCGGTTGCGTCTGGGCCTAGCTGAGGTGTGACGCCTTCAGGCAGTTGCGAAGCGGCTTGGCTTAAATATTCTAAAACTCGGCTTCGCGCCCAATACATGTCCGTGTCATCATCAAAAATGACGTACACGTAAGCATCACCAAAAAACGAATAGCCTCGTACAGTTTGTGCCCCCGGAACTGACATTAACGCTGATGTTAGTGGAAACGTCACCTGATCTTCGACCACTTGTGGAGACTGACCCGGATAGCTTACTTTCACAATAACCTGGACATCAGACAAATCAGGGATAGCATCAATGGGTGTGTTTTTTACTGCCCAAACACCTGCAACACTCAGCATTAGTGCGCTCAGCAATATCAGTATTCTATTATTTACCGACCAGCGAATTACCGATTCAATCATGGTGCATGTGCTCCTTATGATTCATCGACTCATGATCTTTGGCGTTATGACTGTTTTTTTCATGACGCATTTCATCCCGCTCTTTTTCCATAGAGCTAGGGTTAGCAATACCGTTATTCGGGGTATGAGCGTGGGTACTTTGTTTCGAACCGTGAAGCATGTCGCTGTGCATAACGTGCTCCGCGGGTTTACGCATATCGATAACCGTGAATTCATCGCCGGTTACGAAGGTAAACGTCACCGTGTCGCCCTCTTTAAACTGGGATAAATCAATGTGTTTTGACACTGCAAACGACATAACTGCCGGGCCCCGTCCCCATTTCTCTATTGGTCCGCGTGCTATAACCACTTCGGCATTGCCGCCAGCCTCATCTGCTTTGTTGTTAACTGGCAATTTAATTGCCTCAATGGTTCCCGTCGTTGTTGCCTGATTGTCCGGTGCTCTCATCCGGTTGAAGTCACTGTTTTTAGACGACTCAGAATCAATTAAAAAGTGTGCTGATACTACAACCTGGTCTCCTGGCAACAAGCCGTCTAACACCTCAAAATGTGAATTGTCGCTTTGACCTAGCCTTACACTGACCGATTTGAAGTTCCCCTTCCCATCACTCAGGACTACTCTGGCTCCCTGGGAGAAACGAATTACTGCACTGCGAGGCACAAGTAGGGCAGCGGCGCGCTCAGCCGGTTTTATTGACACATGGGTGAACATATTGGGCTTAAGCTTATGATGATTATTGCTAAGTGGAATACGTACTTTCAAAGTTCGCGTAACGTCAGACATAGACGGATAAATGTATTCAATATGACTTTTCCATCTAGCATCTGAGGTATGAGCAAGTTCATCAAGACTGACTAAAGCTGTATCATGTAGAGCTATATTTTGCGCGTACTTTTCAGGAAGCTCGGCGATGACCCACACCGTATCTAGCTGGGCAATACTCATCAGCGTCATACCAGGCTGAATATAGAATCCCTCACGAATATTCAGGGCCTCCACCACCCCACCTTGCGGCGCGTTGAAAGTAACGGTTTGAGAAATGCGCCTGCTTTTTGTCAGGCCATCGAGAGCCTTCTGTGACAGCCCCAGCGTTTTAAGTCGCTCAGCAGCGCCTTCAATTAGGCGTGAGTCACCTCTTTTAAGGGCAAGCATATATTCCTCTTGTGCTGTCACCAACTCCGGTGAGTATAACGTGTAGAGTGCCTGTCCTTTTTCAACTTGCTCTCCCTGAGATTTGATAAAAAGCGTGTCGACCCAACCCGATACTCGGGGATGGATGTGAACAATACTATCTTCATCGTAGGCTACGCTACCTAACGCTGCGATGGTTTGCTCCAAAGCACCAATGGTGACTGGGGCAACTTTAACTCCCATGTTCTGTTGTACGTTGGAGGGGATCATAACTGTTCCAGGTGTGTGCCCGTCGCCTTGATTGGAACTTGTATCAGCAGTGGCATAAACCGGCACCAGATCCATTCCCATCGGTGACTTGCCGGGTTTATCTCGACGATAGCTATCATCCATAGGAGCGACCCAATATAGGGGCGCACTATCACTGTTTTGTGCGTTTCTTTGTTTGTCACTTTGCTCATTGCCTTCGCTCTTTCCATCACTGGAAGAGTGTGACGTTAATAATGTCGATAGACCCAGTGCTAAAAGGGCACCAATAACAACGCCTAGAATTAACCCTTTGGTTTTTGGACTTATATTTGTTGAAGGTGTCATGATAACTACTCTGTGCTCGATAGGTTAATGTGGGATGGCAGATATAAATAGGCAAGTTCCGCAAGCGTTTTGGCGCGCTCTACATCAATTTTTAATAAGTCGTCCTGCACTTTTACTAACATGAGGTTTGCGTTCACCACGTCGGTGATATCTGCCGTGTCATTGGTGTAAGCCGTAAGTTCAGCCTCGGAGAGTTGTTTTGTTTCGTCAATAAGCACGGCTTCATAAAGCGCTTTTCGCTCACTGAGTCCAGACAGTCGTGTTATAAGGACGTCGGCTTTTGAACCAAGGTCATTCACTTTTAATCGAAAGTCCGTTTCAGACGCACTCATTCTGGAAGCCGCTGCCGAAATAGAAGCATCTTGGCGGGATTGATTAAAAAATGGCAGGTCTACCTGAACGCCAAAAGAAACAAAGTCAGCACGGCTCATGCCATTTTCATCATCCTGCCGATACCCGTAGCTTGCTTCAAAGGCCCACTTTGATTTAGTTTGCTCGCGAGCAATATTGAGATTTTGCGCTTCAATCTTGGATTGCAATTGAAACAAAATGGCTTCAGGGTGATGCTGCAGTACCGTGAAAGGCTCGTCGGTATCTATATCATTTAAAAACGCAGAGACATCGCCCTTGTAGTTCTGCACAATGGCAGCAAAGTCTATCGATGATGTTACGCTTAACGATGCTTCTAGCGGCGCACCATACCATTTTGAAAGTGCAGCTTTTGCTTCATTGTTCTGCTGATAAGCCTGCACATACTTATCTTCTAACGATAGCAGCGCGAGGCGGACTTTTAGTATATCTTGTTGTGAAGTTGAACCCACACCTTGGCTGTAGCTGGAGTTTGTAAAATCAAGTAGTTGGGTAAGCAATGCCTTTTCTTTGTCTAACAGCACAATGCGACGTGTGGCATAAAACCAGTTTAACCAAGTAACAGTGACTTCTTTTTTAAGCCAGGCCTCTCTTACTTGATTTTCAATCAACACTCCCTCACCCATGACCTTGTATTTCTGTTGGGTATAATAATTTTCGTCGCCTCGTGGCAGTTGCTGTTTCAGACCCACTTTGAATTGAGTCATAGGCTCTTGGTTAACGGCAAAACCATCAGTTGGTAGATTTTGAAGCGACGCCGAAATCTGAGGGTTTTCCCAGTATGTCGCTGCATCAGACTGGGCTTTGAATCCTTGCTCTCGATGCGCGTTCCCTTTTAATTGTGGGTCATGTTGAATTGCTAATTGAACTGCATGTTCAAGGCTTAGGGCCTGTCCGTACCCCTTCAAAGGAAATGAAAAATACAGCAACAGCAAAGGTAAAACGGTAAACAAAGCGCGAGGTTTTCGATATACCTTTACGCACTCGTTCACTTTTGGAAAAACCGTAAAATAACACATCTATGACATCACTTTTTAGAGGCAGTACGTATTAAATAAATTGCTTTTATTCCACCTGCCAACGGGAGTGTTGACGAGAGAAGTAGCCACGTACCACACAGATAAATAGAATTAACTCGAACATTATTTCGAAGCTATGCTTCGGGAAATAAAACCTTGTTTACATGCGAGCGCAGTTCGCCATTTAGCCTGCGACACAAGCTCGCTAGATAGATCTATGCTGTGAAAAGAGATTTGGGCGGGCGAAATTGCCCAAAATGAAGGGTTGAATATTGCCCCAAGATAGGGGTAATCGCTGCCATAGTAGCCACCGCTATATGGGTTTGTATTACGGGTTGTAAAAGCGCGGAAGCACCGGTGTTAAAGCAATGACCAGAAGGACATTGGCAATCATCTTTACAGCACGCCACGTCAGGTTCTAGGTCAACAATTGCTCGAGGTGTCACTTCAGTATCATTAATGGAACCTACCTTTTGCGATGGCATGCTTTGCTGCTGGCAGTGGGTGCTTGAAGGCTTGGGGGATGTAGTAACGTTATCTGAAAAAGCAGCATGATGAGCGCCATGCGAAGCTTTTCCATGCTTATGACTATTCGCATCGTGAGTTGAAGTCTTTACCACTTCTGCATTAGATGTTAAGTGAGCATGTTCATAAGATACAGCATTACCTGACGACACAAGGGACGCCATCAAAAACAGCATAAGCACTAACGAGCGTGCTCTGGTTGCCTTATACCATTTTGCTGTGAAACACTGCTTTATGTTACTCACGATTTTAATCTAAACGTTTTGCTTTTTTTAATACTTATTAAATCATAGCTCGTTAGCCAATGGCAGTAAAGCCAGAGGCTAATTGCTGCTAACGCTAAATTATTAAAACTGCGACAGATAATCACGCAACATCAATTCCATAGTAGAAAACAACGGATTTGTTTTGGGTACGGCACATTCTTCTTGTTGATTTACCATATTCGCGTTGAAATTCATTTGGCTAAGTAAACGTGGACTAACTACTAAATCGGCGTGACAAAGTGAATACGACTCATCAATAACGAAGAAGGTATTTGGACCTTTACTGGCGTCCATCAATTGCTCAATGCCGCGTATAGGCGTCGTAACGTCAGCTTGTGAATGCGCAGCGAACAGCGGCACTTCGATTAACTGCCCTTCGCTCACTTTCTCGCGAATAGTGTTAATTAAATCCATCAACTCCAAACCAGCAAAGCCAGCGACATTAGGATATTTATAAGGATTTGGACCGTGAGTCTCATAGCTACCGTCAATCATTCGAGCTAGAAGTTTAATACCCCAAATTCGAGACATGCCTTCGGCGTTATCAGAAAGCGCAAGCGCGCCAGAAAAGAGCATAATGCCATCGATGTTTTCAGCATCATCCAAGTAGTGCTCTACCGCTAGCGCGCCCCCCGTGGAAAAACCACCCACAAGCAATGTGTTTCCCATGCTATTCGCCAAGTTGATAACATCATCAATGTGTTGTTGCCAGCGCTCTGCTAAATCCCAATCAGACATATCGTCATCGGCATCCCGTTTACCATGCCCAGGAAGTAGTGGTACGACAACCGTAAACCCCTGCTCGAAAAGGATATTGGCAATTTCGCGCATGAAAAAAGGCGAATCACTAAGGCCGTGAATTAACACAGCGACATTATCGCTTTCTTTGTTAGTGAGTATAAAAGGCGCATTACCCTCATTACGCAATACGTTGCTGCAAACAGAGTAGCGGTTAAGGCTAGTTTCTTTGCAAGGCTGGGTTTGCCCCCATTCTTTCTCGTAAAACGCTTTAAACTGCGTCTTGTGCTCTTTTATTTCATTGTTTTCAGCCGCAGCGTTATTTGCAGCCATTAATACAACACAACACGTCAGCGTTTTTACAAAAGACTTCAACGACACCATTCTTCTCCGCTATGGATGACTAATAAAAAAACGGGAGCATATTAACATGCTCCCGCTTTTGTGACGATTCAAACAAAAATTGTATTAGCTGAAATAAGCCTCTAGGTCGTCTGAACCACCAATATGCTTTCCGCCAATAAAGACTTGCGGCACGGTTTCTCGACCACTAATTGCTGTTAGACTTGTGAGCGTAGCGCCTTTACCAAGAACAATCTCTTCGTACTCAAAACCTTTGTCATCGAGCAACGCTTTAGCTTTTGCACAGAAAGGACACCCTGGTTTCGTAATAATAGAGACCGGCGCATTAGTTTGTTCCTCTGGCGCAATATAGCCAAGCATGGTATCCGCATCAGACACTTCAAAGGGGTCGCCAGCCACATCAGGCTCGATGAACATTTTGTCCACCACGCCATCTTTTACCAACATTGAGTAGCGCCAGCTTCGTTTACCAAAACCAAGATCCGCCTTATCAACTAACATGCCCATACCGTCTGTAAATTCGCCATTCCCATCTGGAATTACGGTGATGTTATCTGCTTCCTGGTTCGCGGCCCAAGCATTCATTACGAAGGTATCGTTCACCGACATACAAATGATGTCATCAACGCCGTGCTTTGCGAATTTTTTTGCTAACGCATTGTAACGAGGCAAGTGCGTGGATGAGCAGGTGGGCGTGAATGCGCCAGGAAGCGAAAACACAACGACTGTTTTGCCAGAAAATAACTCATCTGTGGTTTTGGTTACCCAAGCTTCGCCCTCTCGGCATTTAAATGACACACTTGGGACTTTTTGCCCCTCTTTTGACGTAAAGCGACTTTCTGACATAACAACCTCTTATCGGTAATTTCGAAAATAAACACATCACTAAGTTTAGAAGCCTAGAGCGAGATCGCACACAAATCAATAGGTATTGCCTTACATTCGTTAATATCGATTTTGATGCTGAATTTAACGCCTGCACTGCCTATCCTTTCTAGCACAGACAGGTAAGGCCGTAAGATTATTTATGGTCGGACTTACTTGCAAATTTCAATGTAAAGCGACATTCGAGGGTTAGCACCATGATTATTTTAGTTGGTGGAGAAAAAGGCGGTAGTGGCAAAAGCTGCTTAGCACAAAATATAGCCGTATACCTTCGCACCGAAAAGGGTGCAAAGGTGCTAATGGTAGACTGCGATCCACAGCGAACGACCTCGGACTGGATCCAGGAGCGTAAGGCTAACCCCCGCCTCGCTGAAATAAATTGCGTTCAGTTATACGGAAAAATACGCAACGAATTATTAAGCCTGCGTCAGTATTACGACTACGTCGTTATCGACTGTGGTGGACAAGACAACCTAGCGTTGCGCTCATCAATGGCGGTCGCTGACCACATTTTGATTCCGTTGCGTCCAAAAAGACGGGATTTGAAGACAGTTCCCCATATGGAAGATATTTTATCTACTTGTAAGATGGTAAACCCCAAGATGAACGCAGCGTTCGTTATTACACAGTGCCCTTCTCTGCCTAGTCTTGCCAGCCGTATCTTAGAAGCAAAAGAAGTCTGTCGCTCGTTCGGCATTCCGGTGCTAAATTCAGTAACGTTTAGCCGCAATATGTATGACGATTCCGAGGAATCAGGTCAATCTGTAATTGAAAGCGAACCGGAAGGCAAAGCCGCTACAGAAATTAGAGCGTTATTTGAAGAGCTACTTGCTGGCAAAATGGAGGATGCTTATGAGTTTGCTCAACCTCAAAAAGTCGAAGCCTTTAGCTAAGCCCAACCTTCGTACTGTTGAAGATTTCATTGATGACGCAATACACTACGCTCAGGGGAAAGTGAATGCGCGACATAACATTAGTGCCGTAAATCAGCGATTATCTACAGAAGCGGCTGTAAAATCTTGTGCTGTAATCACTGACCGAGTTGTATCGATAAACAAGAAGAGTAGTCAGCCAGTGAAAGAAGGTATGCGCCATGCTACTTTCACGCTAACACCGCAATGTATCGATAAGCTTGCAGAGATTTCAGAAAAAACAGGTAAAGCCAAATCTGCATTAATTCGGGAATGGATAAACGCGCATAGTTAAAAATAGACAAAAGTATAAACCTAAATACAGACTTTATTCGTTAAATCCGTCACAATGAAGCAAGGTGCTGCTTTCATGTTAGAACTCAATGAACGGATGCTTCATTAGCGTAATAAACATGTAGATACCGCGAATAACGTTAGTATATAGGAGACAAGAGCGAATGGGCTCAAGGAGACGTAGCACTTTGCGTGTGCTGGGGTGTGCCCTTCTTATTACTCTGCAACTTGCCTATATCAAAATGGCTGTTGCAGAGAACATTGTAGGCGCTGAAATCGCAAACATTGAAAGGCTTCTTGATGCCGAACGATATGCTGATGCCGACAGCAAAGCGCTGCTGTTATTAGAGCAAGCCTACCAGCAACAGAAAATACCTGCCGACGAATTCTTGAGTCTTGGTCTACTTTTCCTTAATGCGTCTCGTTTTGAAGTGTCTAAAGTAGTATTTAGTGCCGCATTAGAACGCTACACAGCGAAAGGTGCACTTAGCAAAATGGCACTGACACTGCTTCACCTTGCGACGTCAGAACGGCACCTTTCCAACTACGATTCGTCTCTTACCTACGTGCACCGTGCTATGTCAATTGCTCAAATAGAGCGAGATGATACCTTAAAAGCTAGGCTAAACTTAGAACTCGGAACTATTCAGCAGCAGCAGGGCAAAATTGAGATTGCACTAGAGCCACTCAAACAAGCACTAGGATATTTTCGAGACAACAATATGCCCAGCGAGATGAGTCTTTCCTTGCTGCATATTGGCGACTTATACAGCACACTTAATCAGACTTCACTGGCTCATACCTATTACCGTGATGCATTAGAAAGTATAGAAAAGGCGAATGACAGCCGTCTGCTTGGTATCATCAAAACTCGCCTCGGTGCACTTTTACTTAAAACAAGTTCACCTTCACAGGCAATCCAAAGCATTGAAAGTGGGCTTAAGCACTTAGATGTGACTAAAGACGTGGGCGCTATCGCCGAAGCCAAAATGTTGTTGGGTAGGGCTTTTGTTGAACAGGGTGACACGAGCAAGGGCCGTAAATTGCTGCAAGAGGCCATGGCATTTGCTCAATCATCCGGACAATTAAAACTTTTGCAGGAAGGGCGGCTTGCCCTCGCTCGCGCCTATATGAAGGAGCAGAGTTTCGAGCTGGCGCTAGCAGAGGCGCGCACTGGAACTATTGAGGCTAGAAAACATCGTGATCTACGGGATCAAATAAGCTTTTTATCTTTACAACTGAATGCGTTCGTATCCTTGGGAGAGTTTAAAAAAGCGTTGGACATTCAATCGGTAATTCAGCAGTTACGCGAGGCATTACTGGACACTGAAAACAAATCTGCTATTGAGGGCCTTCAAGCTGAAATTGAAGTGATTCGACAATCTCACACCCTTGAAAAATTAGAGGAATCAAAAGAGCTTGCTCTTGCCCAAGCAGAGCAAGAAAAACTACAAACAACACTAGTTTGGAGCATCTCATTAGCAGCGTTACTGTTCACTTTTCTGATATGGAGCAGATACAAACAGCGCCAGCAAACCATCATTTTGCGCCGTGAGGTTCGTCAGCAAACATTAACACTTCAAGAGAAGAACGAAGAATTACAGGCCGCCTATAGAACCCTTGAAGAAGTCAGCTTACGAGATCCTTTGACGAGTTTATATAACAGACACTACCTTGAGTCTCAGCTTCCCGGAGAAATAAGGCGAAGCCAGTTTTCATCTAATCAAAGCACTGATACGAATAAGTCAAAGCAAGATTTACTGTGTCTACTGATTGATATTGACCATTTCAAACGAATTAACGACGATTATGGCCATATTGCCGGTGATAAAGTGTTGGCATCGTTTGCACAAGTTTTAAAACACGTTTTTAGGCTTACCGATTTAATAATTCGATGGGGAGGCGAAGAATTTTTAGTCGTTTGTCGCCAGTCTAATCGCGAGGAACTTCCAGAGCTTGCTGAACGTTGTCGCGAGATGGTCGCAAGTACCCCTTTTGATATTGGGCTAGAAAAGCCGATAAATATAACCTGTAGTATAGGTTTCTCGTTACTGCCGCCAGACAGAAAAGACAATTTTGACATGGCATGGGAGCGTACGTTTGCTGTCGTTGATTATGCGCTCTACGCTGCAAAGCTCTCAGGAAGAAACGGCTGGGTAGGCGTTATTGAAACACTTAATAACAATGAAAATAAGCGCACGCCAATAGATCATAAATTTAACTTTACTGGTTCAAGAATTGCGACATCATTCAATAACGTTGCAAGTATTAAATGGCCAGATAACCTCGATTAAAAGCAGTAGAGGAATAGCGGTATGTATAGAGGAAGTTGTAGTTGCCAAGCTATTCAGTATGAAGTTGACCATATTGGTGAACTCGAAGCTGATAATGAGACATTGTCACAGGCTGATGCCTGCGCTTTTCGTGTAAACGTAACCAAAGAGCAGCTAGTTATTGACTGCGCACCCTCAACGTTGGCTACGCTTCATGAGTCAAATGGAGAAACGCATCACGTATGCAACCTTTGTGGCAGCATCGTCTATGTAGAGGATAGCTCACATGGTATTGCGATAGAAGTCCATTACAGCGGCCATGATGTGTTAGCAGAGACACACTGCCAATTCATTCTTTAGCGGAATGTTGTGGTGCTTACCACGCGCTATCTATTATTGTATGGTGATAAGCAAAAGCACTTACCACCATATTATGCGATAAATTAATCGCTGCTTTTGATATCTTCCATGTGATATTTGTCAATAAGTGAATAAAGCGTGGGTCTAGTTACGCCAAGAAGCTCGGCCGTTCTCGACATATTCTTTTCAGCTTTTTGATACGCCCGGCGTATTGCGCGGCTTTCTGCAATTTCTCGCACCTCTCGCAAATTCAGCGTTTCTGGCTCATCTTGGGCATCAACAGGTATTAATCCTAGATCGTCAGGCTGTATAACCGTGCCCTCTGCCATGATCACCGCCGACTTCAATTTGTTCTGCATTTCGCGAATGTTGCCCGGCCATTTATGGGCGAGCATGGCGTTAACCGCTGACTCAGAAAAGCTTTTGGCTTTCGCTTTAAACTCTTCGCGGTAAATATTGAGGAAAGTTCGGGCAAGCAAAATAATATCTTGATCACGGTCGCGCAGCGGCGGGATCATAATAGGCATCTCACCCACACGATAGTATAAATCTTCTCTGAAGGTTTCTTGCGCAACCATACTTTGCAAATCACGGTGTGTTGCACAAATGACCCGAATGTCTACTGGAATCTCATTTCGACCGCCAACGCGCTCAATTACACGCTCTTGCAAAAAACGAAGCATTTTAGCCTGGAGTCCAATAGGCATGTCGCCAATCTCATCCAAGAATAGCGTACCACCTTGAGCGGTCTCTATTTTGCCCACCGTTGTTTTATTCGCGCCGGTAAACGCCCCCTTTTCATATCCGAATAGTTCACTTTCTAGCAAATTTTCTGGAATAGAGGCGCAGTTAATCGCTACGAAGGGCTTATCTCTTCTCGGGCTGTGCTCATGAATACTTCGAGCAAAAACTTCTTTACCTGTACCACTTTCACCCAATAACAAGGTACTTATATCCGTATTGGCAATTTTTTCTGCACGGCGCACTACTTTTTGAATCGCCTCGCTATTACCTACAATACGCGACATACCCGAACGAGCGCGGGCTAATATACTGTTTTCATGTTCTAGCTTAGAAAGATTGAGTGCGCGGTGGACAAGCAACTTAATGGTGTCAGAGTCTATTGGCTTTTGATAAAAATCGTAGGCTCCGAAATCTATGGCCTTCAACGCATTTTGCTTGTCATTGTTTCCTGTAACAACAATGACTTTGGTTCGCGGCGCAAGAGAGATGATATCATGAAGAATGCGAAGGCCCTCTGAGGCATTCGCAGGGTCGGGAGGCAGTCCTAAGTCAAGAGTAACAACTTTTGGCTCAAATCGACGCAGTTGAGCAATGGCTGAAGTATGATCGTCAGCAAAAACAACATTGTAATCCGTAAGACTCCATTTTAGCTGCTTTTGTATACCTAAATCATCGTCTACTACCAAAATGGTATCAGTCATTTTATCATCCTATTATTATACTTCATCCATTCATCGTGCTTGGATTTGTGCGGTTTTTCACCGCTTATTTAGCGTACACCCTATCCTATCGGAAAATACAGTGTAAAACAGCTGCCACGACCTGGTTCGCTTTGAACAGTAAGCTTCCCGCCAATTGACTCAATGTAGGTTTTAGCATCGTAAGCACCAATGCCCATACCTGCATTCCCTTTGGTCGTATCAAAAGGCTTAAATAAGCGTTCATCAATAAACGCTTTATCCATACCTGTACCGGTATCTTCTATCATTACAAGCTGTGTATTATTATCTGAATTACGGGTAATAACCACATCTACTTCACCATCATCTGCGGTAGCTTGCTGTGCATTACTTATAAGATGGTAAAGTACGTTTGCGACTTTTTCTCTATCTACCAGCACGGGAGTTTCTCGAACAAGATGCACGGCAGGTAGCGGACGTAACGCTGAACAGCGCTTTTCGACCACATCTTTTGCAATATCTGAAAGGAGAAACTCGGAATTTACGCCCTCTTCTACCGCTTTTTTATCGGTAAGTTGTTTTAGCATTTTTTCCATTCTTGCTTTGGTGTGCTCTAAAGTCTCAAAGGTGTCATCAATAAACTCAGGATTGTGCTTATGCTGCTGCGCATTGGCCAGTATCAAGTCGACCTGCGCTAAAACATTTTTTAAATCATGCAGTACAAATGCTGACATTCGATTGAACGCAGCGAACTGTGCATTTTCAGCCACAACTTGGGCAGCTTCGTGATGTTGTATGTACGTACCCACTTGCTCGGATACAGCAGTAAGGTAATCTTTTACTTCCCAGTTAAGGCTGATTTTTTCCTTATCTCCCGGCGCAAGTACAGCAAAGCCCCATAGCCCACCCTCTTTCAATAAGGGAACAAAGAGCTGGTAGCCCCACTGCTTTAGTGCGTCTCTATCTAACTTTAGCCCCTCGTAATCAAAAGGTTTGACTAGATAAGCATCGGTGTCGATTATCCAACCATTTTCATCACTATATAGCAGGAGCGCATCAAGGGTCTTACACCTATATTCTTTACCGTCCGATATAGGAGACGCCGAAGCAATACATTCATACCCATTTTGCGTGACTTTAAATAACAAACCAGAATCGTACTGGATTGCGTTAAGCATGCCGGTTAAACCCGCATAGTACACATCCGAACTCGATTCTCCGGCTTTCGTCAGCCATTTCGTTAACTTTACCCACTCGACGCGATAATCGAACTGGTTTGCAAAAAAGTGCTTCGTAATAAATACTTTTATCTTCGTTCGAAAACCATTGGATAAAAACACCGTGGCGAGCAAAGCGAAAGACATCACAACCAAAATTATTTGAACAGTAGCGCCCCAGTTTCCCCCCAAATAGTTTATCGCGTACCCGACTACGGCCATTATGAACAGGTAGCCACCTGCCACTAAAAGCAGCGAGCTATGCAGAACGACATCGCGAGAGATAAATATATCTATGCCCCAATGATGAATTCGGCGTATAGAAATAACAAGCAGGGGCATCAACAGGAAGTAGATGAAACCGCGAGCAGCTATATAGCCAACCTCCACTTGGTTAACCATGGTCGCGTTCGCGTAAGTGACAAATTCAAATAAATTTGTGGCACCTAGATAAATGATAAGCGGCTTGAAGGCCCATTGCTCTCGGCCTGCTTGTCTGTAGACAACTTCCAGTAAAACCAATACTTCTAAAGACAATACGATAAGAACAAGAAAGCTCCACGCTGGATTGACCGCCAATAAATAGGGCGCAAACAATGCAACTAGCGCAGGCGCTAGAATGATAAGTGTGACGGGCCGCTTTAAAACATCGAAAATGTTGTTGAAACTTGTTTGAAGGCAGCCAGCTAAAAATAACAGCCACGCAAGCTGCTTAAGGACATCAGCGCTGAGCAACCAACTTAATGAAACCGGGCCAAACAGTGCAGTGACTAAACTTGTCGACCATAAAAACGTAGCAGCCGTAGCCAAGACTAATAGATTCTTGGCCACACCTGGTTTGCGTACGGTCAATAACAACAATAAAAGGGCTAAATGCGCCAGACTGTTTAACACATAGCCTACATCTGAAATCATCCCTTCATCTCACCCTTTTTATTTTGTAAAGCACTACCTTTTACGGATAACCAGAGAGCCTATTGAGTAACCCGCTCCAAATGAGCAAAGTACGCCAACATCGCCGGCAACAAGATCCTCATGGTTGAGGCCAAAGGCGATCAAAGAGCCAGCCGAAGCAGTGTTGGCAAATTCATCCAGCACAATTGGCGCCTCGGTACGGTCGGCATCACGCCCTAGCAGTCGCTTACAAATCAGGGTGTTCATATTAATATTTGCCTGATGCAGCCACCAGCGTTTTACGCCTTCAGGCTTTATGTCGTGAGTAGCCAAGTGCTCTTCAATATGTGCCGCAGCCAAAGGGCAAACTTCTTTGAACACTTTTCTCCCAGCCTGATGGAATAACTTATCAGGTCCGTAAGGGTCAACATCTTCTGCACGGGTCATATAGCCAAAGTTTGATCGGATGTTGTTTGAGAACTTTGTCAGGGCCTTAGTGCTAAGCACGTCATAAACATGTTCACTCTGAGCGGTTTCAGCCATCTCTAGTACAGTAGCGGTTGCCACATCACCAAAAATAAAATGGCTGTCGCGATCTGCGTAGTTGATTTGTGGAGACACCAACTCGGGATTAATTACCAATACTCGCGTCGCATTTTTTGCGCAGAGCATTTCATAAGCGCGGTGCATACCAAAGGTTGCGGCCGAGCACGCCACCAACATATCGAAACCGAAACCTTCAATATTTAGTGCTTCTTGCACTTCTATGGCTATTGCTGGATATGCACGTTGCGTATAGGCACATGAGACGATCACGGCGTCAATATCTTTACTATCTAGTTTAGCTGATGCTAGTGCTAGCTTTGCCGCTTCAACGGCTATTTCAGCTTGATGAGAAAGCTCGTCATCGCTGCGGGGTTCAATTTTCGGTTTCATCCGAGTGATATCTAGCGCGCCCTCTTTCTGATAGATGTAGCGGCTTTTTATACCTGAAGCTTTTTCGATGAACTCTGCACTTGAATAAGGCATTGCGCTAACTTCGCCCGTCTCTATTTGTGTCTTATTTTCTTCATTGAAAGCATCAACATAGGCATTATAACTATTAACCAGTTCTTCGTTTGTAATACTGTCTTTAGGGTGCCATACACCTACACCACTGATCACAACTTGATGAGACATAATCATTCTCTATTTTTTTAATTAACACCACAAACGCACTATGCACAGCGTTGCGACATGCCTTTTACACGATAGGCGACATGCCCTTCGCACAATAGGCGACGTGTCCTGTACGCGATAATACGTATGCAATTTAGCTCCTCCGATACCCTATTATTAGGTGCCGGGGGGCATTTGATGTCCTATAGCTTACCTTAATCCGCTTTCGGTGTAACTATAGTGAATGCGTCCCATCGTGTTGCGCCGGTAATTAACGGCTCTAACCCAAATAATCTAATTAGAAAATAAATCGCATTTGCCTGCGAAGCGTTTGAGCTAAACCAGACATGTAGATTGAAAGGGGCTAGTGAATTGAAATGCTCAAAAAATATCTGACCAAGTTATCCTCGTTTAGTGAAAACCTTGGTCTACTCATGTTTAACTTTAGAACCTTGTACTTTTTACTTTTGACAACAGCTCTGATATTCACCTCATAGCCAATAAAAAACCCGCTTTTAAAAGCGGGTTTTCATATTGCGTTTGGTAAATAATTAAAGCTGGTTAATTTGCCACACTGTTACCGTGCCGCTTACTTCGCTACCTACTACTAGAAGAGGAACACCACTTGGGCTGTCTTCTGCACTAACAAATACTAGGCTCTCAGGCGCAAGGTCACCAATAACATCATCGGCAGTTAACCCTTCAGTAAGGTCACGATTGATAATGTATTCAGCAAACTGAACATCATATGGGTTAGTTACGTCGTAAACGAAAATACCACCCATGCGCTCTGTGCCAATAAAGGCATACGTGCGATCGCCCACTTGCCCAACCGTTAAGGCTTCTGGCTCAGGGCCTTTATTTTCAGAGCGTGAGTCACCCGCGTTTTCATCATCACCGTTGTTAAACTGTGCGCCGTGGACTGAAGCAGTAATACGCTCAAAATCGTCACCTGAGTCGTAAACCACCAAACCGTTTTGATCCCAAATAGTAAATGAACGGGCGCCATATGCATACGCTGCATCGTATTCACCGTCACCATCTGCATCGCCCATGGCTGATGTTACACGTAAATCATCGGCTTCACCGGTTGCTTGTAGCATAGCTAATTCAGAGTTAGCAGCAGCAGTCAGATCTTCTACTTTTACTTCGTCAGTATACGCTAGGCAGCCGTCGTTCTCATCAAAATCAACACCGCCAGCAGCTGTACATGCGGCCTCGTCGGCAGCTTCAAAGAAGTATTCGCGAGCATCGCCTTCATTCGCTGTTACAATAAACGTCGCATCTTTCCACGTAAAGTTAGCGATAGTATCAGGCTGGTATACGCCATACAGCCCTGTATACTGACCAAAGCTCACTGCTCCATCTTCTTGTATGTCAATATTCAAGCCAGCCCACGACTTAGTCCCTAAACCAACAACATCAACAGTTAACTCTTCTAAATCTAAAATAGCCAAGCCGTTGTTTTCTTGCAGGCTTACATAAGCAACATCGTTAGTGGCTGTGATATATTCCGGCTCTAAATCTTTAGCAACAGATGACGTGATTGCAGTGCCATTAATTGTGCGCCCTGCTGGGTTAGGGAACATCATACCCTGTGCCATCAAGTCAGCTTCGGTGCCGTTAAGTGCGCTAAATCCAACAGTAGTCCCTGTTTCTTCAGGCTCACCACTCGCTAGAATATTGATAACCGTGATCGAACCTTCAGGGTCGATAGTGTAGTCATCAGAAGGCTCACCTTCGTTTGCTACCAACACTTTGCCACCATCAGGCGTAAAGGTAACCATATCAGGCAACGCACCTACTACTACCGAATCCAAAAAAGCAGGCGATGAGCTATCCAAGCCGTTATAAAACAGTACATAACCATTGTCTGTTTTCACATTAGCTGGCACTGCAACGGCCATAAGGTCACCGCTTATTGCAATGCTTGTTACGCTACCCAGCGTTACGCCGTTAATATCAGCAGGCAGTGCGATAGTAGTTGGCGTTAGCGTAGTCGTGTTAATTGGATCAGCCATGGTAGCGGTATTCACGCTAGAGGCATCAATAACCGCGATAGTGTTGGTCTCTCCATTTGTTGCGTAAATTGTGCTGGTTCCAGCATGAAACTGAACAATTTCAGCGGCTGTTTGGTTACCTAGGAAGGCGCGACCAACGACGTCCATAGCAATGCCAATTGACGCATCGGTACCATCGCTTCCATCTGCTCCAGCTTCGCCTTGCTCGCCTTGTGGACCCTGTGCACCTGTTTCACCTTGCGCACCGTCATCGCCATCGAGGCCGCATCCAGAAAGCGCAGCAGACACTAAAAATGCAAGTAATCCATATTTAAATTTATTACGCACTGCCATCTTATTTCCTTTTTATTTGTATTTTTGTCGTACGTTGTCAGGCCCTAGAAATCTCGAAGTTTTCACTTTCGCTGAAGAAAGTAAAAAGAGAAACGGGGACTTCTTGACTTAGTACACCAGAAAATTTATGTAACTTCTATGTATAAATTAGAATCAGTTTATGACACAAATATTAAATAGGCAAAGGGCAGTCACTTTTCTATAACAAAGATAAGAACCACACGGGTTTAACCCACCGAAAATCATAGATAAAGCAAACGCCTAGTTTTATTTGAAGGCACTATCTGATACTAATATTCACAATATTATGTATAAACTTAATGAAATTGGAATAGCTCGTTGTTGAAGTGAGTGGTTCCGACGCTCTTAGGTTTTTAAAAGGATTAGTCATGAAATTGAAATTCACAGCGTCAGCATTGATTGCAGCGACGCTTACGCTAACTGCTTGTGCAACCTCACCAACAGGCAGAAATCAAGTATTGCTCTTTTCTGAGAGTCAGTTAGCTCAAATGGGTGACCAAGCTTTCACAGGAATGAAAGAGGAGCTGAAGATTTCGAATAAGTCTGTTCAGAATTCTTACGTAGAATGTGTAGCAAACGCGATTACTGCCCAAGTACCTGCTAGCGTTTTCAATGGTCAGTGGGAAGTGGTGGTGTTTGACGATGAACAGGTAAATGCGTTTGCCCTGCCAGGCGGAAAGATTGGCGTTTATACAGGGCTTCTTAACGTTGCAGAAAACCAGCATCAACTTGCCGCTGTTATCGGTCATGAAGTGGGGCATGTTATTGCAGAGCACGGTAACGAACGGATGTCTCAATCAACATTGATAAATATGGGAAGTCAAGCGGTTGGTCAGGTGTTAGCAGCGAACGAAGTGCCTCAATCAGGGCCGATTATGGCTGCCATAGGGTTAGGTGTTCAGGTGGGTGTTCAGCTTCCCTTCAGCAGAACTCACGAATCTGAAGCCGATGTTATAGGTCTTCAGCTCATGGCGAAGTCTGGATTTGACCCTAGACAGTCAGTTAACTTATGGCAAAACATGGATGCGGCAAGTGGGGGTAACCGTCCAATGGAACTGTTATCAACTCACCCTGCTCCGCAAACCAGAATTGATAACTTGCAAGCTAATATGCCCGACGCCTATGCAGACTATCAAGCCACTGCCTATCGTCCTAACTGTAGATAATAGGTTGGCTCCCAAATCGACGTTTTTTGCTACTACAAGATTACAGTAAAAGGTATCAGTATTTCCTTTCCTTAAAGCAAAAAAAACGCTGCAATATTGCAGCGTTTTTTGTTTTCAAAGCTAGTGACTATTCGCCGTCTTGCTTGTGAAGATGAACATCCATTTGTGGGAATGGAATAGAAATACCTTCTTTGTCGAAGCGAAGTTTGACTTGCTCAGTAAAATCGAACTTAACCGACCAGAAATCTGCAGCTTTTACCCAAGGGCGTACTACAAAGTTAACGCTGCTATCTGCTAGTTCAGAAACTGCAACAGTCGGTGCGGGCTCTGCCAAAATACGCTCATCAGCAGCAATCATTTCTTGCAATACCTGCTTAGCTTTCAACAAGTCGGCGTCGTAACCAATACCTACAACCATGTCTACGCGACGAGTATCTTTTGCAGAATAGTTGGTGATGTTACCGCCATAAATATTACCATTTGGTACAATAATCTCTTTATTGTCTGGTGTATTCATTGTGGTTGTGAAGATACCAATCTTCTTAATAGAACCCGCCGTACCAGCAGCTTCAACAAAATCGCCTGCTTTAAATGGCTTAAATACTAGAAGCATTACACCAGCCGCGAAATTCTTCAGTGAATCTTGCAGTGATAGGCCAATTGCTAGACCGGCAGCACCCAGTATTGCGACAAGAGACGTAGTGTCTACACCTAGTTGGTCGAGTGACGCTACAATAACAAACAGCATCAAAATTGCGCTAAGTATGGCTTCTAGGAAGTCTACTAACATGTCATCGTATTTAGATTTAGCCATTAGGCGTCTAAAAACAGAAAGGATGAGTCCAACTACGATTTTACCGATTACATAAATTGCAATCGCCATTAATATATTGATACCCCAAGGAATGGCGTATTCGTTTATATATCTTTCAACATCGCTTGCTGAAAAAAGCGAGAGTTTCTCTTCCATAATATGGTCCTTGTCATGGTTAGTTGTGATTAACGCAAATACGTTAGCAGCTATTCGTATTAACACCAATACATAATAGGCTCAAACAGCATAAATTTGCTCTAAAGTCTAATCTACATAGGCTGTTGATAGTGCGCCCCTTATCCTAAAGTAGCGGTCTGAAAAGTCATTTTCACCCATCACATAGACTAAAGTTTGAGTATCTTTTTGAATAATTGTCACACCCCTGTAACTCATTAAAAGCATGATCTCATTAGAAGCTTAAATACGCTTTGCTATTTTCCATAAAATTGGAAGTTACCGAGTTTTAAGACAATTTTTTTGATGATTTTTTAGCCGCAAAGTTTTAGACTAAAGTCTCATGAAAGTTGGACGCGCTGCACACCTAATAATTGGCTGGCCAACCTGAAATGAACGAGCTTTAGCAAACTATGTCACTTAAAGGATTAACGCATGTTGCTTCTCATTACCTTATTTTCAGTTGTATTGTGTTTGTTTTTATATTCACTTCGCACTGATAAAGGAAAACATACTAAGTACGCAAGAGCGGAGTACCGCCCGTCACATCAATCGAAGCGAACAACCTCTGTGTTGAAATCGTCTTCTAACGACTCTTCGCCCACTGCGGCGTAAAGGTAAAACCGAATCAGCAAATATTTAAAGGGCGCATGCTGTTGTTCGTGTCATTTACTATTAAGGCGAATTTAACCTTAAAGTGCACACGAAGTCTTCAACAGCATTGCAACCTGTATCTCCATACACGTATTATACGCGGTAAAACCATACACCTGATTTACTATGCGTATACCTAGAGTCTATTACCCCAACCCCATCCCGTTAGAACAAGAATTTGAGTTAACCGAAGATGCAGGACATCACATCGCCACGGTTTTACGTATTAAGCCCAATCGCCCTATAGTGCTATTTAATGGTGATGGTAATGAATACAGCGCACAAGTCATCAGTGTTCAAAGGAAAAAAGTTACGGTAGAAGCTGATGCTTGCCTTTCTCTGGCAAAAGAGTCGCCACTTCACATTCACCTAGGTCAAGGTGTATCTAAAGGCGATAGAATGGACACCGTTTTGCAAAAGGGTGTGGAACTTGGAGTGTCTGAAATTACACCTATCATCACCGAGCGCTGCACCGTAAAGCTTGATGAATCGCGCTGGGAGAAAAAAATCCAGCAATGGCAAAGGATCATTATCGGCGCGTGCGAACAAAGCGGTCGCAACGTTATTCCAACACTAAATGCACCAGTTAGTCTGAGCCAGTGGCTGTCATCATCAACAAGTGCAACAAGGCTTGTACTTGCTCCAGGAGCGGAACAAAGTTTAGCCAGACAACCTTATAACACCCAGGGTTTTCGTTTATTAATTGGTCCTGAAGGTGGCTTGGCCGAAACAGAAATACATCAAGCGAATGAGAGTGGTTACCAGTCAGTAAGTCTGGGACCTCGAATTTTGCGAACGGAAACCGCGGCAATAACCAGCCTAAGTATACTTCAAGCGCTGCATGGCGACTTTTAGCGCCCTTTGCTTGTGAAATGATTAGCTTGAAGAAGTGAAGCTGTGCCCCAATATAAAACAAAAAGTAGCTGGCCCGTCTGTGATGGGACTTTATAAATATTCAAGGTGAGACACTATGCAATATACCGTTGGCGTAATCATGGACCCCATTGCGAGCATTAAGCCACATAAAGACACAAGCTTCGCAATGATGCTTGAAGCCCAGCGCCGCGGTGCAAAAGTTGTCTATTTCGAGCTAAAAGACTTGTACTTAGATAACGGTAAGCCTATGGGGCTTGGTAAAACCGTATCAGTAAAAGATCAAGCAACAGAATTTTATACTGTTGAGGATGAATTTACTGTTCACTTAGGAGATATCGATGTATTGCTAATGCGCAAAGACCCTCCGTTTGACAGTGAATTCCTCTATGCCACTCAAATACTTTCGCTCGCTCAAGACGAAGGCGCGATAGTGGTTAACAATCCGCAGGCGCTGCGTGATTACAACGAAAAGCTATTTACGTCTTACTTTCCAGAGCATATTCCTCATACATTGGTTTCAAACAATCAAACCTTGATCCGCGAGTTTCACGCTAAACACAAGGATATTATTTGTAAGCCATTGGACGGTATGGGCGGTGCCTCTATCTTCAGAATTAAACCCGACGGCAATAACTTGGGCGTTGTCATTGAAACGTTAACTAAGTTGGGCACCCGATACATGATGGTCCAAGAGTATTTGCCAGAAATAAAAGATGGCGATAAACGTGTACTCATTGTTGATGGCGAAGTGATGCCCTACTGCTTAGCACGCCTGCCAACTAAGGGCGAAACCCGCGGTAATTTAGCTGCCGGCGGTACTGGTCGCCCGCAGCCGATTTCAGAGTCTGACAGAGCGCTAGCTGAGGCTATAGCGCCCACGCTGAAAGAAAATAATATTCTTTTTGTGGGTCTTGATGTAATTGGGAATAAAATTACCGAAATAAACATTACTAGCCCAACGTGCGTACGAGAAATAGAAGCAGCTTACGACATCAATATAATTGGCGCGCTGTTTGATGCGATAGAAAAGCGCCTGACGAAGTAAAGAGATATAAGTCTCAACGCGCTTGGGCCCTATACCGACGACATTTTAAACAATAAGTAAAAAAGGCCTGCATGCTGATAGTTCGCAGTCCGATAGAAGTGAAAGAAAAACTATGACGGAATTGAAAAGCTTACAGAACCACTTTTTAGTCGCGATGCCGAGCCTGGACGATCCGTACTTTTCCCGATCACTCATTTATGTTTGTGAACATAACGCAGAAGGTGCAATGGGCATCGTAGTAAATCAGCCTTCTACGATGAACGTGAAGCAACTTCTAGAACAAACTGATAAAGAACTTATTGTATCTGATGAAAAAGCTGAGGATATCGTTCTCGCTGGTGGGCCTGTGAGTCAAGAGCGCGGGTTTGTGCTCCATTCTACTCAAAAAGCATGGGCGTCGAGTCTCAAGCTTGCACCGGGCATTATGGTCACCACATCTAAAGATATACTTACTGCAATTGCCAATGATGAAGGGCCGAAAGACGTGCTTATCGCATTAGGCTATGCAGGTTGGACTGCGGGGCAGCTTGAAAAAGAAATGCAAGAGAACGCGTGGCTAACCATTGAAGCCGATGAAGATATTTTGTTTAACACGCCCATACACAAAAAGTGGCAGGCGACGGTAAATAAATTAGGTGTTGACGTGTGGCAGCTTGCACCAGGAGCCGGACATGCCTGAGTTAGGTAATCGCACGGTACTTGCGTTTGATTTTGGTACTAAAAGTATTGGCGTGGCGGTGGGACAAGAGATTACCGGTACCGCTTCGCCGCTAGCGGCATTAAAAGCGAAAGACGGCATTCCAGACTGGGCGGTGATTGAAAAGCTCTACGAGGAATGGGGCCCTCACGTTATCGTGGTGGGATTACCGCTTAATATGGATGGTACCGAGCAAGAAATGACCCAGCGAGCACGCAAGTTTGCCAACCGTCTGCACGGGCGTTTTCGTGTGGCAGTGGAAACGTGTGATGAGCGCCTTACTACTACTGATGCCAGATCCATGTTGTTTGAGTTAGGCGGTTATAAGAAGCTAACTAAAGATAAAGTAGATAGCGTGTCTGCTTGTGTTATTTTTGCCAGTTGGAGTGAAAGCCAATATGGATAAGCCAATTAAGCAATACGCTTTATGCGCTCCAGCAAAATCCCGTTACCCTAAGCGCAATAAATTATTGTGCTAACGTTATTCAGGGCGGTGTCCTTCATTACACTGCCAACATAACTCGAATGCACTACCGTTTTCCTCTCCACATTGCGTGCAAAGCCAGTCTTCTCTGGCCCCCGTTGCTTTATTTGCGTTGTTTATTAACGCTTCCACCACTTTAGAAGCCCTGTCATACCAACTGTCATCAACAAGCCATACTTCTTGTTGTGAGTCTTGCCAAGGCAGCTCACCAATGGCGCCGCTAGCAAACTCGTTTTTTACCATATAAGGGATAGATAGAGCGTCTAATTCACTGCGAACGGCTTGCATTTCAAAGGCATCGTGTGAAGTGAAAAGTTTTTTCAAAAGCAATCCTCATTCAAATACAAAAGCAGCCACTGAAGGCTGCTTTTTTAGAAAATACCGTTTATTGACGAGTACAGGCCATAAAATTACGACGTATATTTTGCCTCAATCTAACTGAACGCGTTCTAATCATCCATATCAATCGACACATTAGATAGCGTGCCCAAACTAGATCCATCGCTAGTATCAAGTTTAATCATCAAGCGTAAGTCATTAGGCGAGTCAGCATGATGCAGCGCTTGATCCATATCGATCCTGCCCGCTTTATAAAGATCATAAAGGGCCATATCGAAGCTCTGCATACCTTGCTCTTTGCCCTTCTTCATCGCCTCTTTTAGCGCGCCAATTTCATTTCGCTGAATAAGATCGCGAACTAATGGTGAATTTAACAGTATTTCAATTGCAGCTACTCGGCCTTTACCATCCGGAGTAGGAACAAGCTGTTGGGCAACAATAGCCCGAATGTTTAGGCTTAAATCGAAGCGCAGCTTGTCGTGCTGATCTTTAGGCGCTAAATGCATGATACGCTCTATCGCTTGGTTTGCATTGTTAGCGTGCAATGTTGCCACACACAAATGCCCCGTATCGGCAAACGACATGGCATATTCCATGGTTTCCATAGAACGAATCTCACCAATGAGAATGACATCTGGCGCCTGACGCAGCGAGCTTTTAAGCGCATCGTCAAAAGATTGCGTATCGATACCTACTTCACGCTGAGTGATAACGCAATTTTTGTGCTCATGCACAAATTCAATAGGGTCTTCGATAGTTAATATATGACCATGAGAGTTTTCATTTCTATGACCAATAAGCGCAGCAAGTGAAGTAGATTTACCCGTTCCGGTTCCACCCACGAATAGAACAAGACCGCGCTTAGACATAATGATTTCTTTCAATACTCGCGGCAGACCTAAATCATCTGCTTTTGGTATCTGAGTAACAATTCGACGTATGACCATGCCTGCTTGGTCTCGCTGCCAAAACGCAGAGCAACGAAAGCGGCCAATTCCTTCTCGCACTATCGCAAAGTTACATTCCTTCGATGTATGGAATTCATTTTGCTGCTTCTCGGTCATGGCTTCATGAACAAGCGCTAATGAGGCGTCCTCAGAAGTCGCCGTTTCAGTGACCGGCGTAAGCTTACCGTTTATCTTGGCGCTAACGGGAAACCCCGCGGTAATGAACAAGTCCGACGCATTGGAGTCGACCATTTTTTGTAAAAGTGAATCTAACATATCGGCCTCTAGAAGTTGTTCATCGACTGTTTATCCACCGACTTAGCCGCCGCATCTTGTTTAGTAATCACCCCCATGGCCACTAAACGCTGTAAGCACTGATCCATCGTTTGCATACCATGTGCCTGACCAGTTTGAATGACAGAGTACATTTGCGGCACCTTATCTTCACGAATAAGATTACGAATAGCTGGAATACCTACCATGATCTCGTGTGCTGCTATTCGCCCCCCTCCAACTTTCTTCAGCAGGGTTTGAGATATTACCGCGCGTAGCGACTCTGAGAGCATGGAGCGCACCATGGCCTTTTCTTCGGCTGGGAATACATCGATAATACGGTCGATAGTCTTTGGCGCAGAGTTAGTGTGAAGCGTTCCAAACACCAAGTGACCGGTTTCCGCAGCTGATATAGCTAGTCGTATGGTTTCAAGGTCACGTAGCTCGCCCACCAAAATCACGTCAGGGTCTTCACGAAGTGCTGAACGCAACGCATTGTTAAACGAGTGGGTGTCGCGGTGCACCTCTCGCTGGTTTACCAGGCAAAGTTTGTTTTCGTGAACGAATTCGATTGGATCTTCAATAGTGAGAATATGCTCACGCTTGTGGGTGTTGATATGATCGACCATTGCTGCAAGCGTGGTACTTTTACCTGACCCCGTTGCCCCTGTTACAAGTACAATCCCCGTAGGTTGGTTTATTATCTCTTTGAAAATTTCAGGCGCGCCTAAATCTTCAAGCGTTAATACCTTGCTAGGAATGGTACGCAGTACCGCGGCAGCGCCTCGATTTTGAACGAATGCATTTACACGAAAGCGCGACAGGCCATTTACTTCGAAAGAAAAATCTGTTTCTAGATTTTCTTCGTATTCTTTGCGCTGCATGTCATTCATAATCTCATAAATGAGACTGTGTACTTGCTTGTGATCGAGAGCAGGCACGTTCAGTTTACGCATTTCGCCATCTACACGAATAATTGGTGGTAGGCCCGCTGATAAGTGTAAATCTGAGGCGTTATTCTTAACACTGAAAGCCAAAAGTTCGGTAATATCCACAACCACTTCTCCAAAACAAGGTGAATAATGCAAACAATAGCAGAAAGACTAAATTCCGCACTAAAAGGAATAGACCAAGCCGCTACCAGTGCACATCGTCCACCAAATTCCGTTAAATTGCTAGCGGTTAGCAAAACAAAACCCGTATCAGATATCATGGAAGCGTATGAAGCGGGACAACGAATGTTCGGTGAAAATTACGTACAGGAAGGTGTTGAAAAGGTTCAGGAACTTTCTTATCTCGATGATCTGGAATGGCATATGATTGGCCCAATCCAATCAAACAAAACTAAAATCGTCGCTGAGCATTTCGATTGGGTTCAGTCCGTAGACAGAGAAAAAATTGCTCGCCGCTTGAACGAGCAACGACCAGACTCATTGCCGCCGCTGAATGTATGTATTCAGGTGAATATTGATGACGAAGAGAGTAAGTCCGGTATATCTCTTGGCGAATTACCTTCTCTTATCGAGTTCATTGAATCGCAGGAACGCTTAACGTTGCGAGGGTTAATGGCCATTCCCAAAGCCAACCCAAGTGAAGAGCAGCAGCATAAGTCGCTCGCCAAACTTAAAGAATTATTCGACCACTACCATACATCACTGAGCAATTTTGATACCCTATCCGTAGGAATGAGTAGTGATATGGCAGAAGCGATCCAGCACGGGTCGACGATGGTGCGCGTAGGTACCGCTATTTTCGGTAAACGAAATTAGGTCGACACCTCACTACACAGACTTAAACGAAACTAATTAATAGGATTTACATGCAACAGAAAAAATTAGCATTTATTGGCGCGGGTAACATGAGCCGCAGCATCATCAGTGGTCTTATCAAATCAGGTTACGCCAAAGAAAATATCTTGGCGGCAAACCCTTCCACACCCAAGTTAGACGGCCTGAAAGCCGAGTTTGGTATTCATACCACACAGTCTAACGATGAAGCTTGCCAATTCGCTGATGCCATCGTGCTTGCGGTAAAACCACAAATAATGGGCGATATGTGCGCCGAGTTACAAAAGAACAATGACCTATCTGGCAAGTTGTTTATGAGTATTGCTGCCGGTCTTCCCGTCGCTCGGCTGCAAGAAATGCTAGGTGGTGAATACCCTGTTGTTCGTATTATGCCTAACACCCCAAGCTTATTGGGTAAAGGTATGTCTGGCATGTATGCCGACGACACGGTTTCAGAATCTGACAGACAATACGTTGACGATGTGATGAACAGCGTGGGCGAAACCGTATGGGTAGATAAAGAAGAGGGGATTAACGGTGTTATCGCTGCAGCAGGCAGCAGCCCTGCTTATTTCTTCTTGTTCCTGCAAAATATGCAGGAAGAAGCAATGAACATGGGCTTCGATAAAGCCCAGTCTCGCTTAATGGTTCAGCAGGCCATGTTAGGCGCAGCCGAAATGGTTTGTAACAACCCCAATCTTGAATTAAGCGAGCTTCGTGCCCAAGTTACATCTAAAGGCGGCACGACAGCAGAAGCCGTAAATACTTTCATTAATGAAGGTTTAAAAGACATTGTCAGCAAATCGATGCGCGCAGCAGTTTCACGTGCAGAAGAAATGGCAAAACAGCTATAACGTTTTAGGAAAAGCACAACATGAATGCAACGGTATTTTTGGTTGATACCTTATTTAGCCTTTATTTGATGGTGGTTATTCTGCGCCTTTGGCTACAAGTGGTTCAAGCAGATTTTTATAACCCAATGAGTCAATTTGTAGTAAAAGCAACCCACCCTATTGTGGGGCCGTTGCGCCGTGTTATCCCGTCAATCGGCAGATTCGACACCGCTACCTTTGTGTTGGCAGTAGCAGTATGCGCCCTAAAGCTAATCACGCTTGGCTTGATGTTTGGCGGTAGCCTCAACCCTGTTGGCATTGCCATTCTATCAGTGATTGGCGTGGTAAAAGAAACCTTATCACTGATGTTTTGGGTGTTGCTGTTACGGGCTATTTTAAGCTGGGTATCACAAGGTCAGTCTCCTGTTGACTACGTTTTATATCAGCTTACTGAACCGTTTTTAGCGCCTATCCGCAAGGTGATTCCTCCATTAGGCGGCTTGGACTTATCAGTGCTTATCGCCATCATTGCATTACAGTTTTTACAGCTACTGATCCAAGATACTTTTCCTATGTAATGAATGTCTACATATCGACATATCAATAAGGTATCTGCGGTCTAAGTAATGACGTTTATTGCATCGTGAGCGGAAAAACACAGGTAAAAATGAAGGCAACGATAAGGTCTATCATGAATAAATCAAACCGTATTAAAAAAGGCTATTTGGCATTTCTTGCAATAGCTATGGCTTGCCTAAGCATCTCTGCTTTTGCCGAACAAAAGCAAACGCTGGGTGAATGGGATGTACATTACATGGTGGTCGGCACCCCATTTTTAACGCCTGAAGTTGCTGCTAGCTATGGCATCGTAAGAAGTAAGTTCAATGCGCTGGTGAACATTTCTGTACTCGACAAAGTTTCTGGCGAAGCGCAACGTGCAGACGTCACAGGTACAGCAAAGAACCTCTTAGGTAACGCTCGCAAGCTCACCTTCAAAAAAGTTGAAGATGGCGACGCAATTTATTATTTAGCTGTTTTACCGTTTCGCGATCAGGAAACCTTTAGGTTTGAGATTGATGTGCAAAAAGGCGCGAGTAAACAAACGTTGAAATTCCAGCAAAAAATGTATGTTGATGAATAGATAAGGGCATATTTCAGCACTTTATTGCATACATATACATAAGTGTAACAGCTAGCTTATGCGGTACACCAAATCAGGGTTGATAAAGTTAAACTCTAAAAAGCGAGATTTCCGTTCAACTGGTATCTCGCTTTTTTATTTTCATAAAAACTTGATGACTCTACTTTACCATTTGCATGCAGTGGTAAATAATCAGAATAACTGGTCGGTCAAGCTAGCGTTTAACGCTATACGGTAAACTTAGCTCGTAAACCATAAACCAGCCGCCTTCATAGCATATAAAAACAGAGAATAATTATGAATACGCCCGCATCGCAGCCTTCACCATACCCTCACCTACTTGAACCACTAAATTTAGGCTTTACCACGCTTCGAAATAGAACGCTAATGGGGTCTATGCATCTTGGCCTTGAAGAAGAAAAAGGCGGATTTGACAAACTCGCTGCATTTTATGCCGAGCGTGCGAAAGGCGGTGCAGGTCTTATCGTAACTGGCGGGATCAGCCCTAATATTTCAGGTTGGGTAGCGCCATTTGCAGGCAGAATGACCCGTTCAAGTCATGCCAAAAAACATCGTGTTATTACTGAAGCAGTGCATAAAGAAAACGGCAAGATCTGCATGCAAATTCTGCATTCAGGGCGTTACGGCTATCATCCGCTTGCCGTTTCTGCCTCACCTATGAAGTCGCCTATCACGCCTTTTAAGCCACGGGAACTTTCCTCACGGGGCGTAAGAAGTACCATTAAAGACTACATAAAATGCGCTAGCTTAGCTCAAGATGCTGGATACGACGGCGTCGAAATTATGGGCTCTGAAGGCTACCTTATAAACCAGTTTTTCTGCGAGCGTACCAATCATAGAAGTGACGAATGGGGCGGCAGTCTGGAAAACCGTGC
This sequence comes from Alteromonas sp. KUL150, assembly GCF_009811475.1. Lineage (NCBI taxonomy): Bacteria > Pseudomonadati > Pseudomonadota > Gammaproteobacteria > Alteromonadales > Alteromonadaceae > Alteromonas > Alteromonas sp. KUL150. The sequence continues at coordinate 18,464 of NZ_BLIJ01000021.1, read as the reverse complement.
TCGTCTTGCTGTAGAGATAGTTAAAGGCGTACGGGAAAAAGTAGGTACTAACTTCATAATTATTTACCGACTGTCTATGCTCGATTTGGTTGAAGGCGGGGCTAAATGGGATGAAGTCGTGTACTTGGCTAAAGAAATTGAAAAAGCAGGTGCTACGCTAATTAATACCGGCATTGGTTGGCACGAAGCGCGGGTCCCCACTATTTCCACCTCGGTGCCTCGCGCGGCGTTTACCTGGATAACCAAACGGATGAAAAAAGAGGTGTCTGTCCCTCTTATTACGACTAACCGTATCAATACGCCTGAAGTTGCAGAGTCGGTGTTGGCTCAAGGTCATGCTGATATGGTGTCGATGGCCCGCCCTTTCTTGGCTGATGCACACTTTGTTGCCAAAGCCATGCGCAATGAATCTAAGCTTATCAACACCTGTATTGCGTGTAACCAAGCCTGCCTAGATCATGCATTTGAACAAAAGCGTGCAAGCTGCCTAGTTAATCCACAGGCATGCTATGAAACTGAACTGACTTTTGAACCCACGCAAAACAAGAAAAAGTTAGCGGTTGTAGGTGCAGGTCCAGCTGGACTGGCATTTTCCATGTATGCCGCTGAACGTGGTCACGACGTACACTTGTTCGATAAAGCCGCTGAGATTGGCGGGCAGTTTAACTACGCTAAGCAAGTGCCTGGCAAAGAAGAGTTTTACGAAACATTACGCTATTTCGATAATCAGTTGGCACGTGTTGGCGTTACTATCCATCTTAATACCGACGTGAATGCTGAAAACCTTGCTAAAGGCGGTTTTGATGAAGTCGTGTTAGCTACCGGTATCAACCCACGTAAACTGACAATTGAAGGCCACGACCACCCCAAAGTGATGAGCTATTTGGATGTATTGCGAGACCACAAGCCGGTAGGCAAAAAAGTAGCAATTGTGGGCGCTGGCGGCATCGGTTTTGATGTGGCAGAGTTTTTAGTTGAGCATGAACATTTAGCCAAAGATAAAGATAAATGGCTTGACCACTGGGGTATCGACAAAGATTATTCAACGCCAGGTGCGCTCAAACAAAAAGCGATAGAGCCATCAGACCGCGACGTTTATTTACTTCAGCGTAAGACCTCAAAAGTAGGCAAGGGGCTTGGCAAAACAACGGGCTGGATCCACAGGCAATCATTAAAACACCATAATGTCCAAATGATAAATGGTGTGAGCTACGAGAAAGTGGACGATGAAGGCCTTCACGTACTGATTAACGATACGCCTAAAGTACTGCCAGTCGATAACGTCATAGTCTGCGCAGGCCAAGAGCCGTTTAAGCCTCTCCAAGAACCGCTGGAAAATGCGGGGTTAACTGTACACATTATAGGTGGGGCTGATGTAGCTGCAGAGCTAGACGCCAAGCGTGCGATTCGTCAAGGCGCGGAGCTCGCAGCGAATATTTAAAACTGATCAAACATGATAGCGTTGCCGTCTGGGTCTTTAACGATTAAATGCCCAGGGCCGCTATCGCCTTTCACAGGAACCTCTAACCCTATACCCTGCGCCACTAAATTCCCTTGAAGAGCTCTTACATCGTCAGGATTAAAAGTCATAATGTTGTCTTCAAACATGCCTTCGAATAGGCCAATCATGGTGGTGCCATTTTTCATCATTAACCATTTGTCTTCCACCGAGCCGCATGAAGGCATGGCTTCAAAACCCAACGCCTCATAAAATGCCTTCGACTTGCTGATGTCCTTTACCGCTAAACTCAACGAAAATAGCCCTAAATCCATTTTCCGCTTCCTTATAAGTCTCAAATAATGATTAATACAATCCGCATAGATAATTACCCACTCTAGTGAAGCTACTTACCAATATCACTGCCACTGGTCGCAAAAACGAAAAAAGCCAGCAAGGCTTTAAACTTGCTGGCTTTAATATGTATTAACGTCTACCTAGTGTGTAGATGCTCTCTAACTTTTCTGGCTCGCAATCCAGCGGTCAATTTTTTGTTCAAGAATGGCCAAAGGTATACCACCTGTATTTAGCACTTGAGCATGAAATTCTCGAATATCGAAATTATCACCCAGCGCTTTCTCTGCACGAGCGCGCAATTCTTGAATTTTAAGTGCGCCGACCTTGTAAGATAGTGCCTGTGACGGAATGGCGATATAACGCTCTACCTCTGCCACAACTTCTGTACGTGTCATACCTGAATTATCAAGCATAAAGTCGATAGCTTGTTCACGGGTCCATCCTTTGGAATGGATACCCGTATCTACCACTAAACGCATGGCGCGCAGTTGTTCATCTTGAAGCGTACCATAGCGATTCCATGGGTCATCGAAGAAGCCCATTTCGTAGCCTAACGTTTCAGAATACAGCGCCCAGCCTTCACCGAAGGCAGGAAGGAAACTAAAGCGCATAAATGAAGGCAGCGCTTCATTTTCCTGCGCTAGACTCACTTGGAAATGGTGACCCGGCGCGCCTTCGTGTAGGTACAAGGTAACGTTTCCTGTGGTTAAGCGACTAGGAAGGTCATACGCGTTAAAGTAGAAAGTACCTGGGCGCGAACCATCGGGCGTGCCCGGCTGATAAGAACCACCCGCGCTAAATTGCTCGATAGCAGGGTCGTAAGGTTTTATTTCTAGTTCAGACTTGGGCAATAAAGAAAAGTACTGATCAATTTTCTCGTCAACTTCGCGGCCAATATCGTAATAGCTTTGCGTTAGTGCCTCGCGACTTTCAGGCTTAAACTTGGGATCGTTGCGTACATAGTCGAAGAACTCGTTTAGCGTCCCTTCAAACTTCACTTCATCCTTAATTTCAAGCATGTCGTTTTTAATACGCTTAACTTCTTTTAAGCCCAACTTGTGAAGTTCATCAGGCGTCATTGGCAGTGTCGTTGAACCTTCCACCATAAGCTGGTAAAGCTTAGCGCCACCTTTCATATCGCTAAGGCCAATGCTTTCACGGGCTACGGGAAGATACTCGTCGCGAAGAAAGTCACGCATACGCGTTGTTGCATCGTAAATCTCTTGCGTCGCTTTCTCATAATCAGCGGTTAAACGGGCTTTTTCTTCATCGGAAAAGCTCTCTGGGAACATAGTGACTGGCCCCCAATATTGTGACTCTTTAATTGGGATAGCTAACTGAGTATCAAACTGCTTAATTACGCGGTCAATAGTAAGCTTGGTTTCAAGCACGCCACTTTCCATGCCTTCTCGAAACTTATCGATAGCGCGGTCAGAAATCGCAATATAATCCTCATGGCGAGATAGGTTATTTTCGTAATCCTCTACCGTTTTAAATGGCGCTGCGCCCTTTCCGCTAGCAAAGGTTGGATAGAAGGTGTGAAACCCGCTGAAATGGTTAACAGGGCGAACTTCCGTTAGCGCTTCAATCTCGTCTGTCGACATTTTCAGCGAGCGCTCTTGGTTGTATTTAAATACATCGTAGGCAAGCTTGTCTGTATCGCTTAATTGGCTACGGTCAATTTGTTTAAGCTCTGACAAGTTTAGCAGTGTGGCCGTTTTGCCAGCTAGTGCATGGGAGTCTGTTAAGAAATCGCCCATTCTATCTGCATAGCGCATATCGCCACGGAAAATAGCCATAATGGGGTTTAGTTCTATATTCCGCTGGTCGGCAGCCGCAAAGAGTGCAAAAAGCTTATCGTGCTCAGATGCATCCTTCGTCGCCGACACACTTGCTTTGTCGATTGGCTGTTCTGCATGGTTATGGGCGAATGCCGAGGCAGCGCTAAGGCCTAGTGTCATAGTTACTGCGCTACTGACCACTAGTGTTTTAAATACTTTCATTTTTGTTCCTTGTTGTAATCGCCATTATCTCGCGAGTGTCTCGCCGCCGCGTTAAGTTAAAGGCGCTGTCATTTTTAATTCGTTGTAATTTTAAGTGCTACACAGCTTAGCGGGTACGCTAAACCACCAGACGTTATTTAAACCACGCTTGCTGCATTTCTATAAATAGCCTCAACGTTAACTGCTTTTAAGAGAAGCTTTATAAGTCTCATCTTGAGATTATTGATATGCGTTATTAGTTTTCGGCTATCTGAGCCATTTCTTTTCGCCATGCTCTTTCATACGCTTCACGACTTAATACGCGCTGCGCGTAAACTGAAATATTCTCTAGTTTTCCATCTAATGTTAAGTCTAATTTACTCCCCTTCGCCCACGCTAAAATATGACCTGCTATAACGTCGGCCATGGTAAACATGCTTCCGCACACAAATTCTTTGCCACCAAGCATAGAAGAAAATACAGGCAACACGCGCTTAAACTCCCACACCGCTACATCTCGCATTTGCTCTAGCCTTTGCTCTTTAGGCAACGCAAAGGTGTGCTTCGCTAAGTTCCAAATAGGCTGTTCTAATTCGCTGGTAAGAAATAGCATCATCTCTTCATACTTGGCTCTATCGAAACTGCCGGCCTCAGGGATAAATTCATGCATGCCGTGTCTTTCAGCCAAAAAAGTGACAATAGCTGCTGATTCACTCAAGGTACCTTCAGGTGTTGTAAGTACTGGGATTTTGGCGGCGGGGCTAATTGCCTTATATTCATCAGACAGATGCTCTCCTGCCTTTAAATCAATAACCTTGTAGTCGTAAGGTAAACCAATTTCTTCCAACGCCCATGCTATTCGTACCGAGCGCGTTTTCGGGTAGCCGTAAAGCGTATACATATCCCGCCCTTATCAAATTAATGTGTAATCACTTTAAGTCTAATACGCTAAGAGTGCTAGCGACATATTGTAACTGAGTTTTAACGGTGTAATTAAAGGTTTACCTAGCCACGTAACTTCAATTTTACGCAGTACATTACGTAAGATTTTCACAGAAAATTCACTTCTGATTTTGTAAGTTATCAATTTAACTCTTTAATACAATTAACTTTTCTTTCTACACATCAATAACCACGCGGGCTACCTTCATTTTCCTAATCCTATTCGTCAATCAAATTCAATGTGGTTTGCTTTGTGCTGTTCTAACTGTGCAGTGCCTATGTAATTGCAAGGCAATATTTCAACATCTTAGTGAAGGAGAACACTATGAAAAAACGTTTACTCTCAACCCTAGCAGGGTCTATATCATTAATAGTAAGTGCGGGCAGTTTTGCGGCGCATCACCAAGAAGATGGAAAAGATGTGGTGATGAATGATTTAAAAACGGGCAAAAGTATTGGTACCGTAATGGTAAGCAGCTACGACGACGATGGCGTCGTGTTCACGCCAAAGCTTTCAGGCTTAACACCGGGTGTTCATGGCTTTCATGTTCACCAAAATGGTGACTGCTCACCTGCGATGAAAGATGGGAAAAAAGTACTCGGTGGCGCGGCTGGTGGACATTTCGACCCAGAAGATACCGGTAAGCACCGTGAACCATGGTCTGAAAAAGGTCACGAGGGCGATCTTCCCGTACTTTATGTCGATGAAAATGGGAACGCCACAAAGCCAGTGTTTGCTCCCGAGCTTGAGTTAGAGGATATTGAAGGCCGTGCACTAATGATCCACGCAGGCGGCGACAATTATTCTGATTCTCCTAAAAAGCTGGGCGGCGGTGGTGAGCGCGTTGCTTGTGGTGTAATTGGGAAATAAACCCTGGAGCGTATATTGAGAATTCAAATGAAATCGATGAATTCCAAAATCAAGAAAAGCGGCCAATGCCGCTTTTCTCTCATCTGTTTGAAAAAAGTTTTTTACTGTTTTCTCAGCTTTTGTTCAGTTTGTATTCCAACGTAATATTAGCGTTTAGAAGTTGAGATACGGGGCAGTTCTCTTTCGCGTCCTTTGCAATTTTTTCGAATTCATCTTCGGTAATCCCTTCAACATTGGCATCCAGGCTTAGCGCTGACTGAGTAATTTCAAAACCGTCGTCACTCTTCTCTAAAGTGATTTTAGCCGTCGTATTTAACTCGCCATCGTCATAGCCAGCGTCTGATAGTGCAAATGAAAGCGCCATTGTGAAGCAACTTGCGTGAGCAGCACCAATTAGCTCTTCGGGGTTAGTCCCTTTTCCGTCTTCGAATCGTGTATTAAAACCATAGGGCTGATTAGATAAGGCACCTGTTTCGGTAGAAATACTTCCCTTCCCTTTTTTGCCAAGTGGTTTGTACGCTGCACTACCTGATTTTACTATCGACATATCATTCATCCTTACATTTTTGACTGAACTTACTTCACGCTAAACGTTTTAACTGCTTCGAACATATTCAAACTCTAACTGAACTGCTTTAAACAGAGCATTTAGCAATAAGCGGGTTAAAACCAACCTGCGGTCAAACAAGTCGGCTTCTAGATAACATCAATAATGCAAACGCTTTGCCGACATCGCAATTTAGCGCTCCCCCCCTGTTGTGCGTGGCCTTAAGAAAGAACAGGTCTACACGTAAAGTAAGCTAATGCCTAAAAACATAGTGAGACTACAGACTAAAATGAAAATTTTACGTGCTGCATTGCTTCATTTTTTGAAAGGAGAAAGCTAAAAAGGTGGGGAACCAGCAGAAGACGAATAGTGCGATGAAATATTTCGCTCACTTAAACGTTCTCTATTGGTGTGGCGTATATGATTAGGAAGTAGCTCTATAGTTTTGCACCATGGCGACATGTCCAATTATTAGCGCAGACCTCGTCATCACAACAGAAGGTAAAAAATGAAATCAACTTTCTTTACATTACTTGTAAGCGCTGTGCTTAGTACCGCTATTTTGTTACCAGCATCTTATGCAGACGAAGCCGTTTTAGCGGGTGGCTGCTTTTGGTGTATGGAAGCGGATTTTGAAAAGCTAGAGGGGGTAACCGATGTAGTCTCTGGCTTCACCGGTGGAAGTGCGCCAAATCCAACCTACAACGGCAATCACAAAGGGCACTATGAAGCGGTCAAAATAACCTATGATGGATCAAAACTTTCATACCGAGATATTCTTGATCATTTTTGGGTAAACATAGATCCCTTCGACAGCCGAGGCCAGTTTTGTGATAAAGGCCCAAGCTACTTAAGCGCCATATTTGTTGCTAACGACAAAGAGCGGGCAATTGCAGAAAAAACAAAGGCGGCAGTAAAAGCCCAATTTCCGAATAAAGAGGTTGTTACGCCTATTCTAGACGCCTCTACCTTTTATCCGATAAAGGGCGATGAAATTGGCCATCAAGATTTCTACAAAAAAAGTCCTGTTCGCTACCAATTCTATCGATGGAACTGTGGCCGCGACCAGCGTTTAAAAGAAATTTGGGGTGATAAGGCACTGGGGAAGAAAGGAACTTAAACCAGCAGCGCGAAAGCTAGATCGAATGATAAAACCTCGCCTGAACTGCTATCACGCCCAATAGAAATGGCAACGAGAAAATAACCACCTAGCAAAGGCAGCCAATCTGTTACTCCCAGCCCAAGTCCGCTTCGCATCGACGTTGTGCTCATGTGTTAGCCTCTTTGTGAGGCAAAACATACTGCTTGTTTTGCGTATTGTATGTGAAGTGGAAAGTCGACACTGAAAGCTGCGCTTAAGTCTGCAAGCGTTTTACGGTAAGTATTAATCATTATTTGAGTTATATTTTTGTGAAGTATTGATTTTTTGCTTAAAAGTCAAGGTTTTATATTGCAAATACCATTATGACTATCTTAAAAAAAACACACCAGTCCATTTCCATTAACATAAATAAAACAATTAACCCGTTGAATTAAATAATAAATCTTATCAACTACCGTTACCTTGATAGCTTGAGGATGATACGATCATCTCTAGTCGACGGATAGGTGCAGAAGGAACAAAAGGTAATTTATGGGAAATCAAACTGACAAGATGGCCTCTAACACAGCGGATACCAACCACTCTCTTAACGCAGACGAGTATTCGCTGGCCACCATTACATTTTGGCTGGCTTTCGGTACCTTTGTGATTGGTTGTAGCGAGTTTGCTGCAATGGGTTTATTACCTTACTTCGCTGAAGATTTTGGCATTACCGAACATATTGCAGGCTACGCAATTAGTGCCTATGCCATTGGCGTGGTTGTGGGGGCGCCGCTCATCACTATTTTCTTTTCTCGGCTTGCCCGCCGCACCATGCTTATTTCAATGATGGTGTTTTATGCCGTTGGAAACCTATTTACAGCGCTGGCATGGTCAGAATGGACAATGAATATCGCTCGTTTTATTGCCGGCCTTCCTCATGGCGCATATTTCGGTATCGCCATGCTATTTGCTGCAGACATTGCCGGCAAAAATAAACGGGCGCAAGCCGTCAGTAACGTCATTCTAGGCTTGGCTATCGCCAATATTATTGGTGTGCCGTCAATCAGTGGCATAGGGCAAGTATTTGGTTGGAGAACAGGGTTCTTCATGATTTCGGCTTTCGCATTGATAACTGCGCTAATGGTATGGAAAACCGCACCATACCGTGGTCCTAACCCAGATGCAAAACCGCTCACTGAGCTTAAGGCGCTAAAAAATAAAGATGTTTTGCTAGTCCTACTAATGGGCGCTATTGGCTTTGGTGGTATGTTTTCGGTGTACTCCTACTTCAGTGCCTCGTACCTGAGCACCACCACAACCCCAGAATGGGGAATATCTGCAACCTTATTAATTTACGGTATTGGCGTAACGCTGGGTAACATTATTGCCGGGCGGTATTCTGAAGGGCGACTGCTCACTTCAGCCATAATGTTTCAACTACTGCTTGGCTTATCAGCAGCTGCGTACGCAGCATCTATGGGCAACCCTTACCTCATGGCAACATCGTTATTTTTCATCGGTATTGGCGGTGGCATGGTCGTACCGCTACAAACCAGGCTAATGGACGTTGCAGGCGACGCACAAACACTGGCTGGAGCGATGAATCACGCGGCTTTCAACACGGCAAATGCGTTGGGACCTTGGCTTGCTGGTATGGCATTATCCGCAGGCTATGGCTATGCTTCAACCGGCTGGGTAGGTCTTGCCCTAGCCTTGTGTGGCGTGCTCGTTTGGCTGACAATAGTAATGTCGGCGCGCAAACCTAAAGTACAGAAAGAAGCAATATCCGGTTAAACAGCTGATTAGTGCTGGCAGATTCGTTTGCCAGCACGCCTTAATCAGATTATTCAGTGTATGTCGCTGTCATTCGTGTGATGACCATTAAATTCATTTTCTTTTTCCCGCCTAAAGCATTCAAAAGATCTATATTTCTAATTAACAGAACTTTCTCTTACTTAGCTTCAAAGAGCAGAGGCGAACACATCGACAGCTAACATTTTATCCTTCCCAAAGTTAAAATTAACATTAAATTAACGATAATTTTTCTTTTAATTTGGCTTTTTTTGACTATAACTTAACCTTGGGTGCTCATATAACGCTTAGAAAAATCAAATACAAAGCGATAAACGTGCACAAGAGTATCCACTACCAGTCCTGTCAACAAGAGAAAAACACATGAGCAGACCAACTCTCAACTTGTTAAGTCTAGCGTCAATTGTAAGCGCTTCCATGCTTTTAGGTGGCTGTCAAAATGATGATGAAGCTATAGGCGGCCAGCTTGAAAATCCACCTCCTCCTACCTCAGCAAATTTCGAGCTTGTTTGGGCTGATGAATTCGACGGCTCCGCTGTAGATACGAGCAAATGGGAAATACAAGTCGGAGACGGCACGTCAATTGGATTACCGCCAGGATGGGGTAACAATGAATTGCAATACTACACTGCCGACAATATCACTGTAGAAGACGGAACGTTAATCATTGAAGCACGTGTTGGTGACTCTCCAGATCCTAATTTTGCTTACACTTCCGGTCGCATGCGAACGCAGAGCTTGTTCGATTTTACGTATGGTCGAATAGAGGCGAGTATTAAAGTTCCCGAGGGTGTTGGACTTTGGGCCGCTTTTTGGACCCTCGGCAGCGATCCTTCGCCATTTGGCGAGTGGGCGGCGCGTGGTGAGATAGACGTAATGGAAAGCTTCGGTCAGGCTACGCCATTTGTCGCAGGGACAGCACACTTCGGTCAGCGTTTTCCACTGAATGTTAGCGAGTCTAAAACCTACGATATCGACCCTACTGATGGTTTTCACCAATACGCGGTGGAATGGGACTCACAGCGCATTCGTTGGTTTGTAGACGGTGATCATTATTTTACAATCAGTAGAGATACCTACTGGAATTACTATTTCAAAAATCAAATGGAAGGATTTCTCTCTGGTGAGGACGATGCACCTTTCAATGAAGACCAACACCTTATTGTTAATTTGGCCGTTGGAGGCAATCCTGCAGGTGTACCCAACCCCAATGATGCAGACGTATTTCCCGGGCAACTTTTGGTTGACTATATCCGCGTTTATCAATGCCCTCTGCCACCTGTAGGCGATGGTCTTGGGTGCGAAAATAGTATTGATGAGGTAGACCCATTTGTTATCACTCAAGGAGGCGACGGTACGCCGCCCCCACAAGATGTCGTCGTAAACACGTTCCCTCTGTATGACGATGCTCCGGGCGTATTATTTAGCGGCACTAACAGCGAAAGACCTTTGGGCATTGGTGTTTTCAACAATGACGGTGCGCTAACGGTTGCTGAAGTAGAGTCAAGTGACACGACGAGAGGTACGGTCATCGAAGTCACTACCAGTGGCGGTGGAAATATCCAAATAAACGATCCAGAAGGCAATACCTTTGAATTATTTGGAATGGGCAGAGCCGACAACAACGAGTTTTATGGCGGCGAATTAAAGTTTGACGTGTACATCGACAGTGCCGACACACAAGCGACCGCGCTGCAAGTAGGCGTTGACAGCGGCTTTCCAAATATTGGATTTATTCAAGTTCCACTTGCTAACCTTCCTACTGATGAATGGACATCAGTATCTCTAGCACTAAGTGACGTTATTCAAAGCAACATTGGTGCGTTTGGCGGTGGTCCAATGGATGTCGAGGAAGTCGTAAACCTCATTGTACTTGAACCAGTAGGTGGCGCTGCGAAAATGCGGTTCGACAACATACGGCTCGTGTGCGGAACTCCACAATCTGAGCCGTGCGGTATTGTTCGAATTACTACCGTGCCGCAAAACGTATTCATTGATGAGGTAGACCCCTTCTGGACGTTTGGCATAGGCGCAGTCGATAGCGGTTCTGGTTTTGAAACTTACACCGATGGAAGCAATCCCGATGGTGTTAACAAAATAGAATGGGAAATTGTCACCAGCGACGATGCATTACGAGACCAAGTTATCGATATCACCTTCAATGGCGATGGAGAAAACGGCGTATGGTTTATTGCTACAGACCCTCAGAATTTAGCAGGATATAATAACGGCGCAGTGGTGTTTGATTTGTTCGTGTCAGACTTTGGTAGCGACACAAACACCATTACTATGCAAATAGATTGTGTGTTCCCGTGCACAAGTGGACCACAAGACTTGGGCCGACCTGCTGATGGTGAGTGGCAGGAAATTGAAATTCCTCTCAATCAACTCATTAACGCTGGGCTGAACACCACGACAGTCAGTGCTGGTTTGGTGCTTTCAGTTACGGACGTTAATGCCACCACTTCGTTCACTATCGATAACGTTCGTTGGGAACCGTTCACCGATATCGTGGAAGAAGAAGTACTACCGCTAAGTTTTTACGCAGACTTTGAAGGCGTTGACCCTCAAGCCACTGCACTAGGTAACAACTGGATGAGTTTTGGTACGGCTTTTACTGCTGACGGAAGCTTTGTTTACAACTATGGCGCACCATTTGGAACCCCACTCAACTCTAACAGCTTTGCGAATATTGCCGTGGGACAAGGCGATGCAGTGCAGGGTTCACAACAGCTAGTATTGTTCAATGATTATAACAATGCTGATCATGGTAATGGCTTATTTATAGAAGCGGCAACATTCCAACAGTTTAATTTGGTTGCCGAAGACGCCGGTACCTACACCTTTAGCTTCGATGCAAGGGCACCAAGCGAAGGCGCAATTGCTGACCCTACAACAGCCACCGCCTACGTACAGACCTTAGATCCCAGCAATGGATTTTCAACCACGGCACGGGTAGAAATTGACCTGTCGGCGATATCAGGTAGCGACTGGCAAACTTATAGCGTCAACTTCGACATCACCGACGCTATGGCAGGCCAATTACTAGAGTTTGGTTTCACCTCTAGGACAACCAACTTTGCGCCTTCAGCCATCATTGTTGATAACGTTGACTTTGATAAAGCACAACCGGGGGTGTTCTACGAAACAGATTTCGAATCTGGTAACGCCGGTGCAGGAGAAATTGGTGACGGATGGCTGAGCTTTGCAGCGGTATTTGCTGACGGTAACTTCGCCTATAGTTACGGTCCATTCCCCTCCCCTAACAACACGGGCGGGTTCACAAGTTATGCCACTGGCGAAGCTGGTGAAGCGCAAGGTACTCAGTACTTAAACGTATTCAGTGATTACAATAACGGCGACCATGCTAATGGCTTGGTGATTGAAGCCGCTAGTTTCCAAGAGACCGTGTTCAGCACGTCTGACGCCGGTAGCTACGTGTTCTCATTTGACGCTAAAGCACCGTTTGAAGGGGGGATTGCCCCACCCACCACAGCGTATGCCTACATAAGAGTACTCGATCCTAACAACGGTTTTGCATCTAGTGTGGACGTGAGAGTGGATTTGAGTGCGGTAAGTAATACGGAATGGGCTCGCTACACTGTTGAGGCGACACTAGACGAGAGTTTAGACGGTCAAATCCTTCAGTTTGGTTTTTCAAATTCAGCTACTGACTATAACCCCAGCGGTGTCTTCTACGACAACGTTAATTTTTCAATAGTTGAATAGGGAGGGTCAAAAATGAAATGTTTTAATCGAGATTTTAATGACATGCCAACAATTACAACATCGGTCGGTGCGGGAAACCTTATGAAATTATTCGGACACTGTATCTTGGCCTCTTCTATTGTCTTTGGTGTCGCATCGGCGGTTGCACAAGAAGTAGAAAAAACCGAGGAAGAAAAGGAAGCAGACTTAGAACGCATAGTGGTAACCGTAGAACGTCGCTCTCAAGATATTCAAGATTTAGGAGGAACAGCGTTTGCGTTTTCTGGCGAAGACCTAAAGGCACAAGGTATTCAAGATATCACCGATATTTCTGAGTCCATTCCCGGTTTAGAAATCGGTAACAATCAGGGCAACGTAGAGGTATGGATCCGCGGTATAGGCAGCTCTAACAATACTGAGCTTGGCGACCCGGCGGCGGCGACGCATTTAGACGGCGTATATATACCGCGCCCCTCTGGTATCGGTTCAGCATTTTTCGATATATCTCGCGTTGAAGTTAACGTTGGTCCTCAAGGTACGCTCCGCGGAAGAAATGCGACCGCAGGGTCTGTAAATATTATCCCTTGGCGCCCAGCTATTGGTCAGTGGAATGGCAGTGCCGAAGTTGAGTTCGGTAACTACAACCATCGAACGATAACCGGCGCATTAAATATACCCGTCAATGACGTCTTGGCCTTTCGCGTTGCCGGTATCAAAACCGACCACGACTCGTATTACAATGATGTTGGCCCGCTCGATCTTGAACTTGCGGAAGCCGCTGATAACCTAGGCTTAAGATTTCAAGCGCTCTACGAACCTAATGACGACTTAAGCATTTACATGTCTTACGACTTTGCTAGAGAGCAAGGCACGGGTTACACGGGCACAAACTACGCCTTGCCACTTGGTCTTGGCATAGACCCTGACACCATTGAAGACCCCCGTGACGTAGTGGGCCGCGGTTTTTCTCCCATCCAAGACACTATTCACGATGGCTTCAAGCTTGAGGTCACCTATGACTTGGGTAAAGTTAAGCTTGAATATAATGGAAGCTATCGCGACCTAATCTACGACTATCAAGCCGCAACGCCATTATCACCAGACTTCCCTGGCGTTTTCGATGCCCTGGCCCCGTTGGATCAAGCACTTGACGATTTCTCTCGGTTCCAGTTTTTAACTGATTCTGAGTCAATCATTCACGAGCTACGTTTATTGTCTGACGACGATGCAAGCCGACTCACCTACACTGCTGGCATCTTTTTGTTTGACGAACGCCAACAAACGTTCCTAGCATCTGCGGGAGATCGTGGCGGCTTTTTTCAGGGTGCTGAATTTAACCAGCCAAACACCGATACCGATTCATTTTCGATATATGGTGACGCCACCTACGAGTTCAGTGCGGATACACGCCTAACGCTTGGCTTACGTTACACCAAAGATACTAAGACACGACAAGGTGTGAATGCACGCTATGCTTTTGCACTCGGAGGCTTCGATGTTAATACCGGTAACCCATTTGGTTGCTGTATGGGCGCCAGAGTAGGCACAGAAGGCTTCCAGTTCGCTGGGTTTGGGCGCTCTATTTACGACCCAGATCAAAATGGAGATGGTAACGTCTCTGATGACGAATTCTTAGCCTTCTACTTCGATGGTATTTCTCAGTTTGGTGATAGAGACACCCTTGACGACATCTTTGCTAATGGCGTTACCCAAGGCGGCGCAGAAAACCGCCCGGCCTGCTCAGACAGTGATGTCACGGATGGACTTATCTGTAATGAAGATGGTACTCACTCCTTCGCAGTACCTATCTCGCCAAACAACTCCATAACCGTGCAGGATGGTCGTATAGACAATGAGTTTGTAGACTGGCGTATCAGACTTGAACACGACTTAAACAATGACCAACTGTTGTATGGTCTTATTGCTACAGGTCACAAATCAGGTGGATTTAACGATACGTTTAGCGACCCTACAACCGGGTTAACGTTGGCTCCAACCTATCAAGAAGAAAGCGTTACATTGTTCGAGTTTGGTTCGAAGAACGAGTTCGATCTTGGTGATATTCCTACCACCTTTAACTTCTCGGCGTTTTACAATGATTATCGCGACCAGGTGTTTACAAACCTGTTATCGGTTGAACAAGCCCTTGAGTTCAACTCTGGTGCACCTGTTGACCCACTTGATGCAACGCCAGGAGCACTGGTAGTGTCGTTTAGCTTTAACGCTGCAGACTCAGCAATTTATGGTATGCAGTTCGACGGTAAGTTTGAGCTACCTTACGACATTAACTTTAACTGGACTGCACTGTGGCTAGAAGCGGAGATTGAGAATAGTCAGGAAATACAGGATTCTCGTTTCCAGGCCGACGTAGCGCCAGATGAAGCCGTATTCCAGTCAATTGATGGTAATCGTCTGCCCCGCACACCGCGCTTCCAGCTTAACGCTTCATTAAGTCAAATTTTTGATATAGGTAGCGGCACCCTCGATTATGTTATTTCAACAGGGTGGCGCGACTCTCAATTCTTGACCATATTCAACAGCATCGATTATCAAAACCCTGATAATCCTCGTCGCCGACTAGACGATTCTGTTGATGCGTATTGGACAGTGGATGCGGGTATGGGCTATACCCATGGCGATGGTGCACTTCGTATAGAAGCTTTTGCAAACAATCTTTTTGATGAAGTGCGCACTGCTGCAACAATTATTACCCAGTTTGACAACACACGCTTTTTTACACGCCCAAGAACGTTTGGCGTGCGCGTAAGGTACACCTACTAATGTAAGTGTTGAACAGCAGCGAAAAACGCTTAGTGTTGAATTAAGCAAAACCAACGCGCATATAAACCGAAAGGAGTATGCGCGTTATTTTTTATGACTCTTAAACGTAGTCAATATGCTGTATTTTCGACGCAAATAGGATTAAAGGAGAATAATGTGCAACGTTTCCCTATCATTGGAAGTCTGCTATTTGTATTCACTATGTTATCAGGTGGCGAAATAGCCGCGAAGCCAGTGCACGTAGAAGTGAGTAAACTCCCTGACGGAAGCTATAGCTTGTTACGCGATGGTAAGCCGTATTTAGTTAAGGGAGCCGGGGTAGATGGTGCCGATCTTGCCACTTTGGCTGCGCACGGGGCCAATTCAATTCGAACCTGGTCGATAGATGGTGGAGCAATGCCAGCCCAAGCTTTATTGGATAGAGCCCATGAGCTTGGAATGACCGTCTCTTTAGGCATTGACTTCGCTCGTGAGCGACATGGCTTTGATTATGATGATGAACAAGCTGTCGCTGCACAGCTTGAGAAGGTAAAAGCCAGCGTGCTGGCTCACAAAGACCATCCTGCCCTACTTACTTGGTTCATTGGGAATGAGCTGAATTATGATTTTACTAATCCCAAAGTGTACGACGCGGTTAATGAGGCTGCAGACTTGATTAAGTCAATTGATCCGCACCATCCAACCACAACCACCATTGCCGGGTTTGATAAAAAAGCCATGGACGCAATTATGCGCCGTGCTCCGTCCATCGATTTCGTTAGTTTTCAGCTTTATGCTGATGTGGTCAATCTTCCTAAATACATTGAAAAGTATGGCTATGAAGGGCCCTATATGATCACTGAATGGGGCGCAGTGGGTCACTGGGAAGTATATGAAACTAAATGGGGTGCCCCCGTTGAAACTACCAGTTCAGAAAAGGCCAGTAACTACGCGAAAAGCTTCGTAAAGGCAATTGAACCGGAAAAGAAACAACTCATTGGCAACTATGTTTTTCTTTGGGGGCAAAAGCAAGAACGTACAAGCACGTGGTACGGAATGTTTTTAGACTCAGGAGAGCGCACCGAAGCTATAGATGTAATGCACTATATATGGAAAGGAAAGTGGCCTGAAAACCGTACACCTAGGGTAAGCCCCATTGGTTTAGATGATAAGGTAGCGTTTGATAACGTTTTTCTCTTTTCCGGCGACAGTTATAAGGCAACGCTCAACGCAGTGGATCCCGATGGCGATACGTTGCGATTTAGATGGGAAGTGAGAAAAGAGTCTACAGCCACAGAAGTGGGTGGCGACCGTGAAGTAGTGCCAGAGGAAGTATTAGGGCTGATAAAGAACCCTGAAGCACAGAAAATAACACTGAAAGCGCCAGAATCTCCGGGGGCTTATCGGTTGTATGCGTTTGTTTATGATGGAAAAGGTAATGCCGCACATGCGAACTTTCCCTTTTTCGTGAAATAGAAAAAGCGCTAGCGCGTAGTTATCTCTACAGGATAACTACGCGCTGGCGCTTCAATTAAATAAAGTTTCTATTACTTTTTCGATCTCGTTTTGCAGGCGTTTTTTGCCCGGCAACATTTGAGAAAATAACAACGATTCGCCGTAACACTAACCATCGAACTTTAAGCAATTATTCTGGCTCGCTTTTATGCTTATCATTGGTGCTAGCAGCACTTCCCCACACGTTTTCAGGTATATCTCTAGGTGCTGCAGGAGCAAGCTCTTCCGCAGCGGCCTGCTTCTTCTCTTGATTTGACCATTTGACGCGAATTTTTTTCCCGTCAATAACCTTTGCGTTTAGCGCTTTAATGGCATTGTCGGTTTCATCTTGCGTGCTCATTTCAACAAAGCCAAAGCCTTTAGATAAGCCTGTTGCATCGTCCATCACCATGTCACATGACACAATGGAACCAAACTCAAAGAACAGATCTTCAAGACTTTCTTGGGTAAATGATTTAGGTAAGTTGCGAACTAGTATGCTCAAGGTATGACTCAACTCAGTTGATAATGATTGTAGGGTACATTGTAGCATGTGATCACGGTAGCATGTGATCACGCGCCGTTTCCTAACCGCTCTTAAGGTAGCGCCGAATAATACAAGTCTGCATAGATAAGTACCCAGAGAGGGGGCGGGCTTACCCCTCTTGGTTACGAAGAAACACAAGTTCCGTCGATGAACTTTGTTCTTCACTAAACTGATAGCCGTCTACGTCGAAGTTTTTCAAACCTTCAACGTCCTTTACACGGTTTTCAAGAATATAACGCGCCATCAAGCCACGGGCCTTCTTCGCAAAGAAGCTGATAATCTTATACTGGCCGTTTTTGCAATCTTTAAAGGTGGGCGTGATGATCATGCCATCAAGAGATTTCTTTTGAACCGCTTTAAAATATTCATTTGAAGCAAGGTTAATTAACACATTATCACCCTGCGCTTCCAATGCTTTATTCAGCACATAAGTAATGCGGTCATTCCAAAATGCGTATAAATCTTTGCCTTCAGGGTTTGTTAATTTAGTCCCCATCTCTAAACGGTAGGCCTGCATTAAGTCGAGTGGTCGCAGCAGTCCGTATAGACCAGATAGGATTCGAAGATGTTTTTGGGCGTATTCTACCGTTTCGCTATCAAGTGAATAAGCATCAAGTCCCGTATAAACATCGCCATTGAATGTATACATTGCCTGACGCGCGTTATCTGGCGTAAACGGTGTAGAAAATTCAGCAAATCGGTTTGCGTTTAAGGTGGCTAATTTGTCACTGATTTTCATTAGCGATGATAAGTCAGCGGGTGATAACGTGCGGCATACTTCCATTAAACGTTCCGTATCTTCAAGCATGACAGGCTGAGTAAACTTACTCACTGGAATATCGCTTTCAAAATCTAGATTTTTCGCTGGGGATACTACAACTAACATTTCGACTCCTTAAATTTTATACCAATCCGCATAGAT
>NZ_BLIJ01000020.1:0-18833 GCF_009811475.1 Alteromonas sp. KUL150 | reverse complement strand
AATGGTATTACCCCCGAATTATACCACCTGATACGCTTGAAAAAGCAAAATGGCATATAAAAGACGTAAATTGGCTTAACAGAGAAATCCGATTAGCTAATTTGTCACTATTCAATGTATGAATTGTCACACGGGTTTGATATAAATAGCAGTACAAAAAATTATTCAAACAATAAGTCATATGCATCCTCTAGATGTATGTCTTGATGACCAAAGCGCTAAATTTGTTTTTGCCTCCTTCCTTGTTGGAAGACGTATTTCGCAAAAAGAAAACGCAAGCGCGAAGCCCTACACACGCGCAAGCGAACCGTTTTATTCAACTGGCTTTTCTAGCGAGTTGTCCAAATTTATTATTACTAAAGAATAGAGAGAATTATGAGTAATCAGTTAGCTTCATTACGTGATATCACTACCGTAGTTGCCGACACGGGCGACATCGATGCCATTAAAAAGTATCAACCAGTCGATGCCACTACCAACCCGTCGCTACTTTTAAAAGCGGCAGGTCTTCCTCAATATGCAAGCCTAATTGATGATGCTGTAGCATGGGCAAAACTTCAGTCTAACGACGCCGACCAGCAATTAACTGATGCTTCAGACAAGTTAGCAGTTGCCATTGGTAAAGAAATATCTGCAACTATACCTGGCCGTATTTCTACCGAGGTAGACGCCCGTTTGTCGTTCGATACCGCTGCAACCATCGAAAAAGCAGAGCGCTTAGTTCAGCTTTATGAAGACGCTGGCATCGATAAGTCACGCATTCTTATTAAAATTGCGTCTACTTGGGAAGGTATTCAAGCAGCTGAAGCACTAGAGAAGAAAGGCATTCAATGTAACCTAACCCTTCTCTTCAGCTTCGCCCAAGCACAGGCGTGTGCGGAAGCGGGAGTTTACCTAATTTCCCCATTCGTTGGCCGTATTTTAGACTGGTACAAAAAGGCGACGGGCACTGAGTCATACGCACCAGACGAAGATCCGGGCGTTGTATCAGTAACCAAAATTTACAACTACTACAAAGAGCACGGCTACAACACCGTGGTAATGGGCGCGAGCTTCCGCAACATTGGCGAAATTCAAGCGTTAGCTGGTTGTGATCGTCTTACCATCAGCCCTGCACTTCTGGAAGAACTGGCCAATGAACCTGGCGAATTAGAAGTTAAGCTTAAAGACAATGGCGCAACGAAAACACCAGGTGACCGTTTAACAGAAAGCGAATTCCGCTGGGCAATGAACGAAGATGCAATGGCAACAGAAAAGCTTTCTGAGGGCATCCGTAACTTTGCGGCTGACCAAGACAAGCTAGAAACCATGCTACGTGAAAAACTAAGCGCATAAGGGTTATTGAATCAATGAGTGTTTTAACATCACTTCCAGAATGGAAAAAGCTATCTGAACTTGCTTTATCGGTTAAAGATGCCCACATGCGTGATTGGTTTGCAAAAGATGTAAGTCGCGCTGATAAGATGCAGCTTGAAGCCTGCGGCATTTTTCTAGATTACTCCAAAAACCGTGTAAACGAAGATGCGCTTAAAGGGCTTTTTGACCTAGCTCGTGCATGTAAATTAGAAACCCTTCGCGACGCTATGTTTTCGGGTGAGCAAATTAACTCAACCGAAGGTCGCGCTGTGCTGCATACCGCGCTTCGCAACTTCTCTGACCGCAAAGTGCTGGTAGATGGCGAAGATGTTATGCCTGAAGTACATGCAACGCTTGCTAAAATTGAAGCGTTTACCGCGTCAGTTCACAGCGGTGAACACAAAGGTTATACCGGCAAGCCAATCAAGCACATTGTGGCAATCGGTATTGGTGGCTCGTTCCTTGGCCCTAAAATTATGACTGAGGCACTTAAGCCACATACAGTAGATGCGGTGAAGGTTCACTTTGTTGCCAATGTTGATGGTTGCCACATTCACGACGTGCTATCTAGCGTAGACTTTGAAGAGACCTTAGTAGTTATGTCATCAAAGTCTTTTTCTACCCAAGAGACGCTTCAAAATACGCTAACGGCTAAAGATTGGTTCTTAAAGTCTGGCGGTACACAGGAAGATATTGCCAAACACTTTGTAGCTGTGTCTTCAAACGTAAAAGCAGCTACCGAGTTTGGTATTAGCGCCGACAACATCTTCCCAATGTGGGACTGGGTGGGCGGTCGTTACTCACTGTGGTCAGCTATTGGCCTGCCTATTTCACTTGCACTTGGCTTTGAAAACTTTAAAGGCTTGCTTGAAGGTGCGTTTGACATGGATACCCATTTCACAACCGCACCGCTAGAAGAAAACATGCCTGTTCTACTTGCTCTCTTAGGCGTTTGGTACAGAAACTTCTTTGATGCACAATCACATGTTTTACTGCCTTACTACCACTATCTTCGTGGCTTACCAGCTTACGTACAGCAGTTAGATATGGAAAGTAATGGTAAGGAAGTGACGCAAGAAGGCGAGAACGTGGACTACCCGACTGGCCCAATTATTTGGGGTAGCGAGGGCACAAATGGTCAGCACAGCTTCCACCAACTTATTCATCAAGGTTCAGGCGTTATTCCAGCTGATTTCATGCTGCCGCTTAACGTGCCTAATCAAGATCACACCCATCATGCCATGCTTGCGTCTAACTGCTTTGGTCAAACCCAAGCGCTCATGCAGGGTAAAACCTTCGAAGAGTGTTATGCAGACCTTGACGGTAAGGGCCTTGACGACGTAGAACGCAAACGCTTAGCCGCTCACAAAACCATGCCCGGTAATAAGCCTAGCAATACTTTCTTATTTGACAGCCTTACACCTAAAACACTTGGCGCGCTGGTTGCAATGTATGAGCATAAGGTATTCGTTCAGGGTGTTATCTGGAACCTTAACTCATTCGACCAATGGGGCGTAGAGTTAGGTAAAGTGCTAGGAAACCAAGTACTTGCAGGCATTCAAGGCGAAGCGGACAACGACAATTTCGACGCTTCAACACAACAATTGATTGCCAAATTCAGAGCAGCGAATGCACCAAAATAAGGAACACGAGGTGATTTAAAATCACCCACTTGGTGCAAATAACAAACTGAACGGCTAGCTTTTTCAAAAGCTAGCCGTTTTTTGTTGCGGTATTCATCGACGATACGACAGGCGTTTTTGATATCCGTAGCACTGTACCATTGATGACTAAAAAACCAAACAGTATCAATTGCATACAGTTTTTGTTCACGCTTTAAACACACTGGACTTTCCTTACCCTTGTCATCATATCGTCACAATTTGTTAATAAAAGGTAAACTAAACTATTTTATTTTAGTGTCGGCTGTGATACAAAATCGTACAGAGGGAATTTAAAAACAAAAACTCTGTATTAGTTGTAGTGGTATAAAAAGGAGATCCCAGTGGATAAGTCAGATCTATTTGCCATGTTAGACATCGAAGCAAGCCCAGCAAAAACCAAAAGCAAAAAACGTAAGTGGAGAGAAATCGAAGCGCTACAAGATCGCTACAAATTAGAAAAAGAACTCGCCGAACTCGACTGTGGTTTCGAGTACGAGCTAGAAACACTGGAAAGATAAAATGAAGGCCGCCTGTTACACAGGCGGCCTTTTTACTTTCTAGCATGCTTTATTTAGGTGCTTAGCCTAAAAGCTAATGCTATACCTGCCAGTGGATAGGGTCTTTACCCTTGGCAACAAGGTATTGGTTAGTTTGGCTGAAGTGTTTACAACCTAAAAAGCCTCTGTGTGCTGAGAGTGGCGATGGATGAGGTGCATGTAAGACTAGGTGTTTTTCACGGTCTATGTGCTTGCCTTTTTTTTGCGCGTGGCTTCCCCACAGAAGAAACACTACGTTTTTGCAGTGTTCATTGACCGCATCAATAACTTTATCAGTAAAGGTTTCCCACCCCCACTTCGCATGACTATGCGCCTTGCCCTGCTCCACAGTGAGAACAGTATTAAGCAACAATACACCTTGCTCTGCCCATGACGTGAGCGTACCGTGATTAGGCTCGACAAAACCGTCGATGTCGGTCAATAACTCTTTGTACATGTTTTTAAGTGATGGCGGTGTTTTAACGCCTGCTTTTACCGAAAAACAGAGACCGTGGGCTTGATTCGGTCCATGGTAAGGATCTTGCCCTAATATCACGACTTTAACCTCATCGAGCGGCGTGTATTTAAGTGCGTTGAATACATCAGGCTGAGGCGGGTAAATAACACTTCCCGCCTCTCGCGCATGCTTCACGCGCTCAAGCAATTCAACAAAATAGTCTTTTTGCTTTTCTTCACCAAGCGCGCTCTGCCATGTTGAAACCAATGATGTCATTACTTCAATAGTTCCATCATATGCTGTTTAAGTGCATCGTAAGACGCGGGTAGATCTACGGCTAAGCTATCTTCACCTGCTACATCGGCCAACGGCTTTGGCAAGCTGATAGGGTTTCCTAATACGTTTTCTACGGTTTCCCTAAACTTGGCTGGATGTGCAGTGCCCAAGAACAATCCAATTTCACCGTCTTCTAAATCATGATTTACTGCGCGATAAGCAATAGCTGCATGCGGCTCGCTGGTATAACCTTGTTGCGCCAATTGACGCATAGCGAGCTGCGTATATTCTTCGTCTACCATCTCACCTTTAAGGCACGCTTTGTCGATGTAACCACGTTCGATAAGCGCCTCAATACGCGGCCAGTTATTTGGCTGGCTCACATCCATAGCATTAGACATGGTTGCTACGGTCGCCTTAGGGTCCCACTCACCGGTCTTAAGATAGCGTGGCACAGTGTCATTCAAGTTCGTTGCCGCAATAAAACGCTTAATTGGTAAGCCTAACGATTTAGCAATCATACCAGCTGTGAGGTTACCGAAGTTTCCGCTAGGTACCGACACAACCACTTGATCGCGCTTTTCTTTAGGCAGTTGGCTAATCGCTTCAAAGTAATAGCAAACCTGGGCTAATAAACGGCTGATATTAATTGAATTTGCTGAGTTTAGGTGAAGACCTTCACGTACGTCAGGATCATCAAACGCGGTTTTCACCAACGATTGACACGCATCAAAGTCAGACTCTATTGCCACGGTATGGATATTTCCGCCTAGCGTGGTGAATAGCTTTTCCTGTAGCGCACTGATCTTGCCCTTAGGAAACAGGATAACCACGTTGATATTCTCTATGCCATGGAACGCGTGAGCTACAGCCGCGCCAGTATCACCTGAGGTCGCAGTTAAAATAGTTACTGGCTTGCCTTCGCTGATGCGTGACAGGGTTTGCGCCATAAAGCGGCCGCCAAAGTCTTTAAACGCCAGCGTTGGTCCGTGGAAAAGCTCTAAGCAGTATACGTTGTCGTTCACTTGCTCAACTGGCGCACCAAACGCAAATGCGGTTTTCACAATCTCTTCTAGCTCGCCATTGTTCAGCTCGTCACCAATCAGTGCGCGAAGCACTTCAATACTGCGCTCGACAAACGGTTTTTCCAACAGTTCGTCAATATTGTCTAGAGTAGGTATATGCTCTGGAAAATAAAGCCCTTGGTTTCTACCTAAGCCGCGCTTCACAGCGTCAGCAAAGTTCGCTGTGTCCGATGAATCTTTTAAATTTACCAATTCCACTTGCTGTTACCTTTATAGTTAGGCAGATGTACTGCCCTTTTAATCTTTTAAAAAATCACTGTGCATTTATGAGTTACTATGACTTTAGGAATCATGTGCCTTTAAGAAATCATGTCCGTTAAGAAATAATAGTACCTTGGCTTGGTATTTGGCACACATGGCTAAAGCCATCATCGTTCTGAATATAGTTATCGGTTAAATATGCGGCGACGTTTTCCGCCTGCGCTTTACTTGAACACACGGCAAACACCGTTGGCCCTGAACCCGAAATACCGAACGCGAGCGCGCCCGCTTGCTCACTAAATGCACGTGCCTCATCAAAGCCAGGCAGTAGCGATTTTCTGTAAGGTTCCGCAATGACATCTTTCATTACTGACGCCGCCAAGTCAAAGTTACCGGCATGTAAAGCGTGAACAAATACCCCTAACTGCCGACCAAAGGTTAGCGCCGTCGCCATATCCACCTGCTTAGGTAAGATATCGCGAGCAGCCGCTGTCGATACGCTAATGCCCGAATAACAAACGGCATAGTACCAGTCGTCGTTCAAAGGCAGTGATAGCGTGACCGGCGCGTCGCTGCCCGTCATTAGCGTCATGCCGCCCAAATAACACGGAGCTACGTTATCGTAATGTACGCTACCACTAATTTGGCCTTCTAGCTCGCCCATCATAATTAGCAACGTATCTTCATCAAACGGGTTGTCGAAGAAAGCATTAAGCGCTGCAAAAGCAGCAACAATTGAACTAGCGCTTGAGCCTAAGCCACTGCCAATTGGCAAGTTTTTGTGAAGGGTAAGGGCTACCGGAGAGGTCGGTTTCCCAGCCTTTTCCATCTGCTCACAAAAATAGTGGTAGCACTTAGTGACGATATTGCTATCTGCATCGCCCGGAAGCTTGTGAGCAAAGCGTCCTACCGTCTTTAATGAAAATGACTCAGCCGCTTTTATTTCAACCTCATCACCTAATTTAGTGCCGTCTACTGGAGCGAGCGCTGCACCCAATACATCAAAGCCTAAGCTTACATTTCCAATTGAAGCTGGCGCAAAGGCCGTGAATGCTTTCATATTATTTCTCTTACTTCGCTTGCGACTTAACGGGATAAATCACTAACCTAAGTCGCACCTTCGAATTTCTTACTTTAGCCGCTTATTCATTACGTTAAGCATACCAAGCGTTAATTAGCCGTTAATGCGCCATTTGTTTCCATGGCATAGTACGCAGAATGTCAGCAAACACCCCTGCTGCCGTTACCGTACCACCCGCACCATACCCTCTAATTACATAAGGGATTGGGCTGTAGTAATCGCTGTTAATAGCCAGTGCGTTTTCGCCATCTTTTACCTGCGAAAGCGGGTTGCTCGCCGGCACTGCTTGGATACTGACTTTGCATTTTCCGTCTTCAATACTGCCGATATAACGAAGGACTTTGCCTTCGGCCTTAGCCGCATCAACTTTCTCATTCATAGCAGCATCTAGCTCTGGAAGCTGGCGCATAAATTCGTCAATTGAACAATCTTCAGCAAAACCTTTTGGCAGCACAGACTCAATTTCAATGTCAGATAGCTCTAATGCCAAGTCAGCTTCACGAGCCATAATAAGTAGCTTACGCGCCACATCCATACCACTTAAATCGTCGCGGGGGTCAGGCTCGGTAAAACCGTTGTCCTTGGCTGTTTGTGTCGCTTGCGACAGGCTCATACCTTCTTCAAGCTTTCCAAACACATAAGACAAACTGCCTGATAAAATACCTTCAAAACGGTGTAGTACGTCACCTGCACTGAAAAGTTTCTGCAAGTTATCAATAACGGGAAGACCCGCACCAACGGTGGTTTCGTACAAATACTGGCGATTGGTATCAAGGGCCGTTTTGCGCAGCTTACGGTAGTAAGACATGGCGCTGGTGTTCGCCTTTTTATTGGGCGTTACAACGTGAAACCCGCTTTCCATCATATCTACATATTGCTGTGCAATGGCTTCATGGCTGGTGCAGTCAACAATAACCGGGTTTACCAGGCTGTTGTCGTTAGCAAACTGGTGTAAGCGCTCTACACTTAATCCTTCGCTTGCTGACTCAAGGGCCGCCTTCCAGTCACCGCTAAGCTCAATACCTTGGCTATTTAGCAGTAGCTTGCGGCTATTTGCGATGCCGTAAACACGTAGTTGGATATTGCGCTTCAACAAAGCAGGCTGCTGCTTTTCAATCTGACCTAGCAGTTCGGTGCCCACGTTGCCACACCCCACTAGGAATACGTCTATGGTATGGCGGTCAGAGAAAAAATTCTGGTGGATTACTTTTACTGCTTTCTTAGCACGCTTACTTTCAATTACTGTAGAAATAGAACGCTCTGAAGAGCCCTGAGCAATAGCAACGTTGTTTACTCGCGCTTGTGCAAGCGAGTTGAAGAAACGCGCTGCCAGCCCTTTAGTTTGACGCATACCGTCACCTACTAAGGTAACAATAGCCAGGTCATGACGCACTTCGATAGGATCAAGCAGTTGGTTTTGAAGCTCAAGTGCAAATGCATCTTCAAGAAGGTTCAACGCGCGATTGGCATCTTTGCTTTGTATACAAAAACTGATTGAATATTCTGATGAAGACTGTGTAATCAGGCTTATTGAAATATTGGCGTTAGACATTACCTCAAACACACGGCTTGCCATGCCTACCATGCCTTTAAGCCCAGGGCCTGCAACGTTAAACATGGTTACATTATCAAGCTGAGAGATACCTTTAACCGACGTCCACACTTCGCTTTTTTCATTACTGATTAACGTACCTGGCGCTGCCGGGTTTAACGTGTTTCTGATCAGACAAGGGATGTGATGCTGTGCAATAGGCCCGATGGTTTTTGGATGAAGCACCTTGGCGCCGAAATAAGACAGCTCCATGGCTTCTTGGTAAGTAAGCTTATCTAACAGTACAGCGCCTTCAACTTGATTCGGGTCAGCGTTGTAGACACCGTCTACGTCCGTCCAGATTTCACAGCAGCTTGCATCGATACAGGCCGCTAGAATGGCCGCCGAATAGTCTGAACCGTTACGCCCTAACGTAACTTTCTCACCCGCTTCGTTAGCAGCAACAAAGCCTGGCATAACTAAGAACTCGCTGCCATCGCAGGGTACATCTGAAAAACGCGCTTTGCTTAGTGAAACATCGGCAATACTGTCTAAATAGTCGCCCTCAGCAAGCACATATTTAACAGGGTCGATGATGCGATTAGCTATGCCTTTGGCGGATAGCATGGCGCTGAAGAGCGTTACCGAAATGTATTCACCAATACTGAGAATACCCGCAGCTACATTATCAGGTGCAACACCTAAGAGCTTTATGCCTTCAAGGTGCTGTTTTAATACCGATAAGTGACTATTAATGAATTCCACTACGCTTGCATGTGCAAACCCGTCGAGTTCTTCGTTTAAGTTGTTGGCAATGCCGGTCACCGTATCGTTTAACTTATCAAATAACGGCTGGAAATCTTCACCCGCGGCGGCCTGTTCACACAATAGTGAAAGCGCGTTAGTTACCCCTTTTGGGGCCGAGAGTACAACCGCAGCACCTTCGGTTTGGTGGGTTGCCGTGCTAATTTCCATCACACGCATGTATCGCGGTGCATCGGCTAGAGAAGAACCCCCAAACTTTAAGACTTTCATATGCTGCTCCTTAAGGTTACGCATGCTAAAACGTGTGTAAAAAAAAGCCCGCTCTTGTTTAGGCGGGCTTTCGTTGTCTTTTGCTTACTTGCACTAGTCAGCGACCGCCCTATTTAAGGTGGTAATCAGCATCATGGTGGTGCGAGTAACTAGAATCTTTTTCATACAAGCAATTTGCCGTATAGACGTCTATAAGTCAACCGCAGTTTTCACCATACTGTATTGCAAAAAGTGAAACAATAATTAAGAAACATTTCTCTTTAAGGTACAAAAGCGTCTACTATCGGCGAATTCGCGAACGTAAAGTTGTTTAAAAAGTCATTATAACGCAATAAAAACGACAGCAATGCCTTAGTTTAGCCGGCACGCTTCGGTTAAAAACGGAGCGGTTGCACTCTCCTTATTTCTAGCAACGTCTTCAGGGGTGCCGTGAGCGACGACTTGTCCGCCACTCCCACCTGCGCCTGGTCCGATATCTATGACATAGTCACACGCCGCGGCTACTTTCATATTGTGCTCCACCATAACCACTGTATTGCCCCTATCCACCAGGGAACTTAAGTGCGTCATTAGCAGGGCGATATCTGACAGATGCAAGCCTGTTGTAGGCTCATCTAATACATAAAGAGTGTTGCTGTTTTGAGCGCGCTTTAGCTCAGTGGC
This sequence comes from Alteromonas sp. KUL150, assembly GCF_009811475.1. NCBI lineage: Bacteria > Pseudomonadati > Pseudomonadota > Gammaproteobacteria > Alteromonadales > Alteromonadaceae > Alteromonas > Alteromonas sp. KUL150. The sequence continues at coordinate 8,948 of NZ_BLIJ01000020.1, read as the reverse complement.
TAGTTTTATACGCTGTGCCTCACCGCCAGATAGCTCTGTCGCGCTTTGACCTAATGTAAGGTATCCAAGACCTACTTTGATAAGCGTTTCAAGCCCTCTCAGTACTGCCTTATTGTCGTCAAAAACGTGCTGAGCCTCATCGACGGTAAGCGCTAAAACATCGGCAATGGAATGTTCCTTGTATTTAATCTCTAACACTTCATCCTTAAAGCGCTTTCCATGACATACCGTACACGGCGAATAAACGCTTGGCATGAAAAGTAGTTCCACTGAAACTACACCCAACCCTTCGCAATTAGGGCAGCGACCTTTAACTACGTTAAAAGAAAAATGTCCAGCGTCATAGTTACAAGACTTGGCCTCATCGGTGTCAGCAAATAAACGCCTAATTTGATCAAACATTCCTGTGTAAGTTGCAAGCGTAGAGCGAGGCGTCCTGCCAATTGAAGACTGATCGACAACCACTAAACGACTTATATCGTCTAACCCTTTTTCTATAGCTCCTTTTTCAGCTATCTCTTCGTCGTCTATATCATTATCACTTGAAAGTAATGACGCTTCGCTGAGTTCATCTTCATTTTGAACGTGAGTACCGCCAAGTCCGTCTCTTACCAATTCAACCAACGCTTGGCTAATCAGGCTTGATTTTCCTGAACCTGATACCCCAGTAACGGCTGTCATGACGCCCAAAGGAATTTCAACATTCGCTTTTTTAACATTATTTCGAGTAACGTTTTTAAGGCTAAGGGTGCCCGTAGCACTGCGCCGTGCTCTATTCACCAGTGTTTTATTGTTAAAAACAAAGTCGGCAGTGGACGAGTGCGTCACGCTTGCCAGCTGTTCTGCAGGCCCGCTATATACCAAATCGCCACCGTTTGTGCCCGCCCGAGGGCCAACATCCACCACCCAATTCGCACCTTTGATGACATAAGGGTTATGCTCAACCACTAACAGCGAATTACCTGCTTTCGTGATATCGTGAAGCGCGTGAACCAAAGACTCTACATCGCGAGGATGTAACCCTGCTGAGGGTTCATCCATTACAAATACAACACCAAACAGATTTGATTTAAGCTGCGTAGCCAGACGTAATCGCTGAAGCTCTCCTGCCGAAACCGTGGTTGTGCCTCTGTCCAATGATAGGTAGTCCAGACCTAGCGCAATAATCGGCTTAATTCTATCAACAACATCAGAGGTTATATTTCTTATAACTTGTGCCCTTTCGGAAACATCATCTGCAACAGCATGCCTAAGTTTTTTCAATTTCCTGTCAACGTCGTGCAATGGAAGTCTTGAAAAATCAATAATATCCAAGCCATCTAACGTAACATTTAATGCCTTTGCTTTAAGCTTCTTACCCTGGCAGGTAGGACAGGGTGTGATCGAAAGAAAACGTGCGATGCGCTGCTTTATCTTTTCTTTTTGAGAGGTTTTAAATGTATCTAATACGTGACGTCTGGCGCTGATAAACTTGCCGTTGTAGCTTGCAGGCTCACCTTCGGCGAGTGCTTGTCGAGTTTGCTCTAAGTTATAGCTACGATATACGGGTACCTGAGGCGTTTCATCGGAATACAAAATCCAGTCTTGCGTTTTTTTAGGTAACGTATGCCATGGAACATCAACATCAATATCAAGAGATAGCAGTACCCTAACGAGGTTTTTCCCCTGCCATGCCCCGGGCCAAGCAGCAACTGCACCTTCCCGTATGGTTAGGCTATCGTCAGGCACGAGAAGCTGCGCCTGAGTGTCGAACACTTTACCTATGCCGTCGCACTCATCACACGCACCTTCCGGCGTATTCGCAGAGAACCCGTCAGCATAAATGATACTCTGCCCTTCAGGGTAATCTCCTGCCCTTGAATACAGCATACGTAAACTATTTGATAACGTAGTAATACTGCCAACCGATGAACGCACAGAGGGTGCGCCACGGCGCTGATGTAGACCCACTGCTGGCGGCAGCCCTTCAATCGCATCTACGTCTGGCTTTTCAATCTGCTCAATAAGGCGGCGTGCATAGGGTGATATTGAGTCTAGATAACGATGTTGCGCTTCAGCGTAAAGGGTCCCAAACGCTAGGGAAGATTTTCCCGAACCGGATACGCCGGTGAACACCACCACTTCGTTTCTGGGAATATCTACATTGAGACTTTTAAGATTGTGTACGCGAGCACCGCGTACCTGAATTCGCCCATCATCGTTGTGCACCACATCACCTTTACACGTCTTAATTACAGAATGTTTAGGTTCAAAGGCTATATTTCGATCACTTATTGCATCGGCCAAGCATCAGCTATCTGAAACGATATGCTGGGCCAAGAAGTCCACCAGCAGCCTTATTTTAGGAGCCACATTACGGTTAGACGGAAATACCGCCCAAATGGCTTCTTGCTTATCTTTGTACTCAGGAAACACTTCGATAAGCTCGCCAGAAGCCAAAGCATCTCGCACATAAAAGCCTGGCAGTTGAGCTAGCCCCAAGCCGGCTAAAGCTGCACTACACAGCGCATTCCCACTGTTGTAGCGAGCTCGGCCTTGCACACTAATCGACTGAATTTCCTTGTCTACCATAAATCGCCAATAAGGTTGTGACCCCACTAAAAGCGAGTGATGTTTTAACTCATCGATAGTTTGAGGCTGACCATGCTCTTCAAAATACGCTTTACTGCCACAAACAAAAAGATGACGTGTTGCTAGCTTTTTGGCTACCAGCGTAGAGTCTTCAAGTTTTCCGATTCGAATGGCTAAGTCCAAACCCAAATCGACAATATCGAGCTTTTCATTTGAAAAGGTACATTGAACGCTAATGCCTGAATATTTTTGCATAAAAGTATTAAGCAACGGCGCTATAAACGCCTCACCAAAAGCCACAGGCGCGGTGAGTTTAATCAACCCTTGCGGTGACGTTTGTAGCGCGCTTACAGACAGTTGGGCATTTTCAAGCGCTTTTAAGGCCGGCAATGCTTGTTCAAAGTACAATGTGCCAGCTTCAGTTAACGACACACTGCGTGTAGTGCGCTGCAACAGCTTTACACCAAGCTGCTTTTCCAATGACGCTACTTTTCGACTTATTTGTGCCACAGATGTATCAAGCTTGTTGGCCGCGCCTGTAAAGTTGCCAACTTCTGCCACCGCACAGAACTCTGCGATACCTTCTAAATATTTCATCCTAAGTATTTATGACCTCATTGACTAACGCAAATGTGCTCTCAGACTTAGTCTCATTCTATTTCGACCACTGTATTATTACAAATAAGCAAAAGTGATTTACTAAAAGTGTATTTATCATAACTAATCCGTCTCCTATACTTTGGCCTATAAATCATTATCAAATAATTGGTATAAAGGAGTCATCACATGGCATCGTTCAAAGATTCATTGCAAGAAGGTCAAACGCACATAAAGTCTAAAGCCGCCGTAGCCTGGGCCGCGGGTGAGCCGTTAAAAATGGAAGAAGTTGATGTAGAGCTACCTAAAAAAGGGGAAGTTCTCGTTCGAATCGTTGCCACTGGCGTATGCCACACTGACGCGTTTACCCTTTCTGGCGATGACCCAGAAGGCGTATTCCCTTCAATTCTGGGTCACGAGGGTGGCGGTATTGTTGAAATGGTTGGCGAAGGTGTAACCAGTGTAGAAGTTGGCGACCACGTTATTCCTCTTTACACCGCAGAGTGCGGCGAGTGTAAGTTCTGTAAATCGGGAAAGACTAATCTTTGCCAAGCGGTGCGTGAAACCCAAGGTAAAGGCTTAATGCCAGACGGCACAAGCCGTTTTTCTAAAGATGGCGAGCCAATTTATCACTATATGGGCTGCTCAACGTTTTCTGAGTACACAGTTTTACCAGAAATATCTTTAGCAAAAGTTAATAAGAATGCACCTCTGGACGAAGTTTGCTTACTTGGTTGCGGTGTGACTACAGGTATGGGCGCAGTACTTAAAACCGCAAAAGTACAAGAAGGCGATACGGTTGCTATCTTTGGGTTAGGCGGTATCGGCCTATCAGCGATTATTGGTGCTCGCATGGCCGGTGCGGGTCGCATCATCGGTATCGACATTAACGAGAGCAAGTTCGATTTAGCGAAGCAACTTGGTGCAACTGACGTAGTAAATCCTAATAACTTCGACAAGCCTATTCAGGAAGTCATTGTTGAAATGACTGACGGCGGCGTCGACTACTCGTTTGAGTGTATCGGTAACGTGAACGTGATGCGTTCAGCCTTAGAGTGCTGTCATAAGGGCTGGGGCGAATCTGTGATCATAGGCGTAGCCGGTGCAGGACAAGAAATTTCAACGCGCCCATTTCAATTAGTGACAGGTCGTGTATGGCGTGGTTCTGCGTTTGGTGGTGTTAAAGGTCGCTCAGAGCTGCCGGGCATTGTAGAGCAATACCTAAACGGCGACTTTGGTCTTCAAGAGTTTATCACTCACACAATGGGTCTTGATGAGATCAATGAAGCGTTCGACCTAATGCACAAAGGCGAAAGCATCCGTTCTGTTGTGCATATGGATAGATAATACAAACCGTTGAAAAAAATTTAAGGAGAGGAATTCCTCTCCTTTTAAAACCTGTGCTATGTCATTCCCTAACGCCTCACGCACGGCTCTAGTCCTATCTCTCACACCGAGCTTGGCCCTTCACTTAGACTAGATCAGAAACTTCCCAAGACTAAACCTAGTTCCTTATGTAAACGCTACTGTTTAAGACTTATTCGCAGCTTTTACTGCTTGGACAATAGTAAGCAATTGTGTAACGTAGAAATTATAATCACAACGGTGTCAACAGTGAGCTCTAAACTATGAAAAAGACCCAAACAGCAGCACTTAGAAAAATGAAAAATACGCCATCGCTTCAAAAGTCTACGTTACGTCGCGTTGTTACTACTGCGTTTATTAGCTTAGGGCTAGGATTAAGTTTATGTGCAAACGCTTATTATGAAGGCGGCTCAACACAGCAAGCGGGCAATGACACGCAGATGGAAACTGCACCTACACTTGCAACACTCACCAACTACCAAGAAAACGCGCCATTTATGTATTCTTCTGGCTTACCCAATGCTGCTCACTTTTCTTTGCTAAAGGAAAAAGGAGTCACTCACGTTATAGACTTGATCCCAGGGGATAGAAGCAGTGAAATTTTAACTACATCAGAACTAGGGCTCGATTACTTTAATGTGCCTGTTGATTGGGAAGGCCCTACGCTCGCCAACTTTTTAAACTACGCAGCGTTTATGCAAAGCGTAGAGGTGAATGAGGACAAGGTGCTGACCCACTGTAAATTGAATTGGCGGGGTGCCGCGTTTACATATCTATACAGAATCAACGTACTTGGAGAAAATGAACAAAACGCCAAAAAAGACCTTATGGCAATTTGGCATCCGAACCCAACATGGCACACCTTCATGAACGACGTTATCACTCACTATAATGCGCTAAACAACAACCAAGTGGCGATGTCCTTCGACGCTGCCTTGCCAGAAAGTGATTAGGCTTCTTTAGCTTAATACCAGTCCGCATAGATAACTAAAGAATGCCGTTGCGGAGCTAATTTTTAAAAATAAACATATATGAAATTTCAGATTCGTCATTGACGCATACGGAATTTCATATATGATACTTCACATACGAAATTTCATATGTGAAGTGTTCTATGTCTGCATGTTTTTTGTCGCCCTTAACGTTTTTCAAATGCCTATCTGAAGACACCCGCTTAAAAACGCTACTTATGCTTAGCGTAAAAGGCGAATTATGTGTGTGCGACCTTACCGACGCGCTTCAATTAAGCCAGCCAAAAATTTCACGCCATCTCGCAGATTTACGAAAATGTGGTTTAGTACTCGATACCCGTAAGGGCAAATGGGTGTATTACCAACTTCACCCTGACCTACCTGCCTGGGCACTGGACGTCATAAAGAATACCGCTATTCACAACGATGAGTATTTCAGCGAGTCCTTATCGAATTTGTCTTGCACCAGTTGCTAACGCCTAAATTTTTTCATGTGCAACAGCGCTGAGATTACACCGTAGTACATCGCCAGCTGTCGGTTTTCTCAAGTTTTTAACATTTTTTGATAGTTACTCAAAATAGCATCAACCCTTAATGTAAGGTTTTATATGAAGATTTTATACATTTGTACGCACAACCGCTGCCGCAGCATTCTTTGCGAGGCAATCACTAATGCCTCTAACGGCAAAGTTGAAGCGCGTAGTGCAGGCAGCCAACCTGTAGGTGAAGTACACCCTCTGTCTTTAAAGTACCTTGCAGAGCGTGGTTTTAACACGAATGGTCTTCAAAGCCAGTCGTGGGATGAGTTTGAAGGCTACGATGCAGATCTTGTTGTGACAGTTTGTGATTCCGCTGCTGGTGAGTCATGCCCTGTCTATTTCGGTAAGTCACTTAAGGTGCATTGGGGCTTAGAAGACCCGTCTAAGCTAGAAGGTAGCGAACAAGAGAAAGCCGATGCATTCAATAACACCATCGATATTATTGAAAAGCGCGTAGAGGCACTAGCAGAACTGGCAGAAAAAAACTTAGATAAAGCAGCACTTAAAGACGCACTATCAACGTTGGGCGCTCAGTAATAAATAAAGGTAAAACAATGGACCAAGATATAGCTAGCAGCAACGAAAGATCAATGGCTGAAAGCCCATCAGATAATGCGGTAATGGAACAAATGCACAAGCCCATTATGGCTAACTTTGCATCGACATTCTCAGACCATAAACCTCGTATTTTATTGCTTTACGGTTCACTGAGAGAGCGCTCTTACAGCCGCTTAGTTATTGAAGAGTCAGCGCGGTTGCTTGAATATTTTGGCGCTGAAGCCAAAATATTTGATCCTCGCGGATTGCCGCAGCCTGATACTGAAGATGAATCTCATCCCAAAGTTAAAGAATTGCGCGAGCTTATGATGTGGTCTGAAGGGCAAATCTGGTGCTCTCCAGAGCGACACGGCAGTATGACAGGCATTATGAAAAGCATGATTGACTGGGTACCGCTCAGCCTTGGTGGCGTACGCCCAACTCAAGGTAAAACACTGGCCATCATGCAGGTATCAGGAGGCTCTCAGTCGTTTAATGCGGTAAACCAGATGCGAATTTTAGGCCGATGGATGCGCATGTTAACTATCCCTAACCAGTCTTCTGTGGCAAAAGCGTTTCTTGAATTCGAAGAAAATGGTCGGATGAAAACCTCCCCTTACTACAACCGCATTGTGGATGTAGTTGAAGAACTGGTGAAATTTACTTTGCTTACTCGCGATAACAAAGACTTTCTGGTTGATCGCTATTCTGAGCGTGTTGAAAGCGCAGAAGAAGTGAGCAAACGTGTTAATCAAAAGTCGTTGTAAAATAAGACAAAGGTGAATCAGCATGGGTTTCTTTGAACGTTATTTATCAGTGTGGGCTGGTCTTTGTATTGTTGCGGGTGTAGGTCTGGGCTATGCCATGCCTGGCGCATTCGAGTCTATTGCAGCACTTGAATATGCACACGTAAACCTCGTAGTGGCCGTGCTTATTTGGTTAATGATTTATCCAATGATGGTGCAAATAGACTTTGGCTCTATTAAAAACGTCGGTAAAAAGCCAAAGGGCTTGGTGCTTACACTTGTGGTTAACTGGCTTATTAAGCCTTTCACTATGGCGCTTCTAGGCTGGCTATTCTTTAAAGGTATTTTTGCCGATTTGGTAGACCCGCAAACTGCCACTGAATACATAGCAGGTATGATATTACTGGGCGTCGCTCCTTGTACTGCTATGGTTTTCGTGTGGAGCCATCTAACCAAAGGGGATGCTAACTACACGCTGGTGCAGGTCTCAATAAACGACCTTATTATGGTAGTCGCTTTTGCACCACTTACCGCTATGTTACTAGGCGTAACAGACATCACGGTTCCTTGGGACACCCTGCTACTTTCTGTGGCGCTCTATGTAGTATTGCCCTTGATAGCGGGCTATATCACGCGCCGCCTCTTGGAAAACAAAAACAACAGCGCGCAGGGAACCGTTCCAGGAAGTGGTGCTGTTGACGCATTGGTTAGTAAGTTCAAACCTTTTTCAGTCATTGGTTTGCTGCTGACAATTGTTATTTTGTTTGGCCTTCAAGCAGAAACGATTTTATCACAGCCCCAAGATATCGTACTTATTGCGATACCGCTGCTCATACAAACTTACGGTATTTTCGCCATTGCCTATTTTGCAGCAAAGCGCATGAAACTGCCGCACAATATTGCGGCACCAGCGTGCATGATTGGTACGTCGAACTTTTTCGAGCTAGCGGTTGCCGTGGCAATTTCTCTCTTTGGGCTTCACAGCGGCGCGGCTCTGGCGACTGTGGTAGGCGTATTGGTAGAAGTTCCGGTTATGCTTTCATTAGTCTGGTTCGCTAACAAAACCCGTCATTGGTTTGATTAATAATATGTGTGCTGGTACATAACGAAAAAGAGCGAACCAAGGTTCGCTCTTTTATATTAACGGATAATTTAAACGGCAATTGCAGTCTGGTAGGTGTCGGGCAGAATAAAACCAAAACGGCAAAGAATGGTTTTCAACGCATCACGTTTTATCGGCTTTTCTATAAACGACAGCGCGCCTAACGACATCACCTTTTCTTGCATCAACGGCTGAATGTCGCCAGAAATCACGATAACGAACACTTCAAGCTGACGGCGCTTAATTTCGCTTAGTACACCAAGGCCATCTAGAACCGGCATGGTGAGGTCGAGCAAAACCAAGTCGATGGTGTGATGTGCTAACACCTCTAAAGCATCCATACCGTTTGAAACTTCATAGACAGTTTCAGCGAACCCATCTGGCAAGTTACTTCTCGCCATCTTTCTGGCAAGCGAAGAATCATCACAAATTAGAATATTAAAGCCCATCGACTACAAACTTATAAATGGTTACTAATCGGCCATCAGAATACCTTAAACGAAAGTATAATAATACCAGT
>NZ_BLIJ01000019.1:0-49193 GCF_009811475.1 Alteromonas sp. KUL150 | reverse complement strand
ATCTATGCGGATTGGTATGAAATATAAAAAGCCTCTAATAATGCTCGACTTATTCTGGTTATAAACCAAAGTTTTCTCTGAAACAGAAGAGATTTATGATAGATCTAGTACGCTACAAAACAAGGAAATACGCCAATGCACGAGTTAGCCTCTAATGATGACAAGCAGTTAGTTAAAAAAGTTGCCTATCAGATTTTGTCTCATTTCGATAAGAGCTATCGATGGTTTACTCGGATTACACGTGGCGCTCAAGAAAGGTTTGAGAAGGGCAACTGGAAAGAGACGCAGCTTGCCTCAAAAGAGCGTATCACTATTTATGAACAAAGCCTTTCTGACGCAGTGGCCGAAATATATCACCTAACGCAAGTACATCAAAAAGACGATGCTTTTTGGCAGGAACTTAAGAAAGTATTCGCTTTGCAGCTAGAAGGTCACCCTCAGTTTGAGCTTGCCGAAACCTTTTATAACTCGGTAATAGGCCGTTTGTTCAAACATCGAAAAATTGACAACGACATGATGTTTGTACTGCCAAGCCGCTGCTTTCTGCCAGGGCAAGACAGAGACAAAGTCATCAATAGCTTTGACACCACAACAACGGTTCGCGAGATGTATGAGTCGATTTTTAAGATCTATCGATACAACATTCCGTTTGAAAACTTCGAGCGGGATTTGCAGCATCTTGAGAAGGCGCTTCGAGCAAGGTTGAACAAAGAACAGTTAGCCAGCGTTCAGGCAGTTGAAATTTTAAAGCCTACCTTCTTTCGTGGTAAAGCCGCTTACTTGATTGGCCGAATTTGCATGCCTGATGAGACGCTGCCGTTTGTCATCGCCATGCGAAGATACAATGAGCCTCATATGTTTGTCGACGCGTTGCTTACTGACCGAAAAGATTTAAGCGTTATTTTCGGTTTCGCTCGCAGTTACTTTATGGCAGATACCCAAAACCCTGCCGAGGTGGCGGCCTTTCTTCAAGAGCTTTTGCCGAACAAGAAACATTTCGAACTTTATATGGCCATGGGTCATTACAAACACGGCAAAACGGTTTTTTATCGAAACTTTTTACAGCACATGGATGAGTCTGACGATAAATTTGAAGCTGCTCCCGGTATTCGCGGTTTAGTCATGATGGTATTCCATCTGCCCTCTTACGGTGTGGTGTTCAAGATTATTAAAGACGAGTTTGCAGAAAGTAAAAAAATTACCCGCGATCACGTCAAAGAATGCTACAAGTTGGTTAAGATGTCTGACCGCGTGGGCCGAATGGCAGATACTCACGAATACGTAAACTTTAGATTTCCTTTAGACAGGATAGAGCCTGAACTCATCGACGAACTTAAAGAAACCTGTGCATCGAGTTTAGAATTTACTGAAACAGAGTTGATTATCAAGCACATGTACATAGAGCGAAAAATGACCCCGCTTAATTTGTATCTGCAAGAAGAAACTGATGAAGAAAAAATCACGCGTGCTCTCGATGAATTGGGGTTATGTATTAAGCAGATAGCAATGGCTAACATTTTTCCTGGAGACATGCTTCACAAAAATTTTGGTATTACTCGCCACGGACGGGTCATCTTTTATGACTATGATGAAATTTGTTTAATGAACGAGCGTAACTTTAGAGCGCTGCCAAAATCTGATGATCCTTATGCAATCGACACGTTATCGGTAGCGCCTAACGATGTGTTTCCTGAGCAATTTGAACATTTCATTGTAGGAAAACGTAAGTTTAAAGATATTTTGAAATCGCTTCACGGTGATTTGATGACGCCCGAGTATTGGCACGGCGTACAGGAGAAATGTGCACGGGGTGATGTACAACACTTTACACCCTACAGCGCGACTATGCGGTTTGACAGAGGAGAGTAAAAAATTGCGCTCCTCTCAAAGGTGAAACTAACGTCTCAAAAACACGCTATATGCATAAAAGCTTAAAAGTGATCGTTTCATTGCTCCATGTTCGTAAAAGAAATATAAAGCGTTAATGCTTTTCGACTGCTTGAACTCGCTTGCTGTTAAAACTTGAGGTATCGAGGTAATAGCAACGCCAAACAAGCGTGTGAATGTTGATAACCAAAAGAAGCGTAATAATGAAAGTGCTACTTGTAGAAGATGATCCTAAAGTTGCCTCGCACATTGCTAATGGACTATTGGGCGAAGGGCATGAATGTATTACCGTGGGTGATGGAACATCTGGCTACCGCGAAGCGTCGCAAAGTGAATTAGACGCCGTAATATTAGACGTGATGCTACCTGAACTCGACGGTTTTTCAGTGTTAGAGAAACTTCGTGAGGAAGGAAATACCACTCCAGTCTTGTTACTCAGCGCAAAGAGCCAAGTTGAAGATAAAGTTCGGGGCCTTCGCACAGGCGCCAACGATTACCTGACAAAACCGTTTGCCTTTGAAGAGCTTCTCGCTCGTGTCGAAGGGCTAGCCGGTCGAAATAAAGAGAGCGAAGACAAAACCCTTATAAAAGTAGGTGATTTAACGCTTGATTTAGTCAACCGCAAGGTGCTTCGTGGCGACCAAGAAATCGATTTACAGTCTAAAGAGTTTCAGTTGCTTGAATGCTTGCTTCGCCACAAGGGCAAAGTGGTAACGCGCAGCATGTTGCTAGAGCAGGTTTGGAATTATCATTTCGATCCGCAAACCAACGTAATCGACGTGCACATAAGCCGTTTACGTCAAAAAGTAGATAAAGCGTTCAACGTTCCGTTAATTGAAACAGTAAGAGGCACAGGGTACCGCATAGCGGACGAGCTTGCATGATAGCGATCCGCGACTTTACGCGTAGCTCAAGTTTTCGCGTAGGCGTTTTGCTCACTACCCTAGCCTGCATTGCTATTGTTCTTATCGTTTATTTTTGGCGCTTAACCAGCAGTGATTTGTTTATTTCTGAATCCAACGCTGCGGTTAACGCCAAAACGAACGCATTAATCACACTTCACGAGAAACTTGGTATAGAAGCGGTAATCGCCTCCATCAGGTCAGATAGTCTCTCCCCAAACGCGTCCATCTCCAGTTCCCAGGGGGGCGTTTTCAATAATTTGCGTTCGTTCATTGCGTTAAGTAAAGAAAATCAGATTGTGGCAGGTAATTTGTCTTCCGTTCCGCTGGTGCTAGAACGCCACAAAGGGGCGAGTTTTGATACTGCTGAAATCGTTATTACTCGCCAAAACAGTGATTCTCGTAAAATACTTCATCAAGCGCTAATGAGAGAGACAAACTTAGGTGAGTACGAACTTTACGTTGGGCGTGGTATCGACGATTTATACAGCGCACAATGGTTTGGCAAAACGTTTAGCTGGATTATTGTGGTTTTACTTTGCACATTGAGTATCCTCAGTTTTGCTATCGCCGTTTATGTCGTAAATAGAATTAACCGCATGTCACAGACCGCCGACAAAATTATCAAAACCGGTAGTCTTGAAGAGCGCTTAGAGATAGACAGTAACTGGGATGATTTAAGCAGCCTTTCATTCGTTTTCAATCAGATGCTCGATACTATTGAAAGTTCAGTAAATAACATCAAGTCGGTTACAGATAGCATTGCTCATGATTTGCGAACGCCACTGTCAAGACTTCGCAACACGCTAGAAAAAATTGAAGACGACGAGCTTCGCAGTGAAACAACCCAAGAAGCTGACAACTTACTTAATATGTTTAACAGCCTTTTACGCATAAGTGGTCTTGAGACCACGAATAAAAAAGAAGGCTTCTGCAGCACAGATGCCCGAGCTATCGTCGAGGACGTGGTTGATCTTTACCACCCTCTTGCTGAAGAACGCAATATTCAGCTGTCCAGTCAGCTTGAAAACGTGACTATGCTCGCCGACCCCAACTTGCTCTTTCAAGCTGTAGCCAATGTATTAGATAACGCTATTAAATATTCAAACGAAGATAGTATTGTTACTGTTCAGCTAACAACTACGGACAAACACATTGTTATTGCAGTAAATGATGCAGGCATAGGCGTGGGTGAACACGAGATATTAAATTTAGAGCGTCGTTTTTATCGGGCCGATGGTAGTAGAACCAGTAAAGGGAACGGGTTGGGTTTATCTCTCGTTTCCGCGATAGTAAAGCTACACGACGGACAAACGTGGTTCGTACACGACCCTTTAATGAAAGGGCATGGATTGGGCGTGGTGTTTTGCTTTCCCAAATAGAAACACATTGAAATAAATAGCGATAAAAGTAATTTGTTAAGACCAAAGATTGAAGCAGCCTTATGGCTGCTTTTGCATAAATATAGTTACTTCAGCCATGACTAGGCCGAACTTGCGAATGTATGAACGGTTCATCATGGTGCTATCATCAAACGCCCAAAACCAATCATCAAACGTTACTGAATAGGTTGTATCATCTACTGGCAAATCCATCTGGTAATGGAAATTGAATGCGTTACCATAGCTAGTACCTTTTGCAGGGCCATCAATATCTCCCGCATTACCGATAAAGGTATTATCACTTTGCTTTACTATTTTCCAAGTCCGAGATTCGGGCCCATCGCCCACGCCATAATCAAACGTTTCATCCAACGTAAGCGTTTCCCCGTCAATAGACCCATCAATGTTAACGACAAACCTCTGTACGACTTCTCCAGAGCGATTTTGAACAATACCCCAAGCTTTCACATTGCCGTCAAAAAACTGTTCGATATTAAACGCTGGCGTCACTGACTGATAGTCTTCCCCCTCTACAGAGACGGAGCAGCCTGATAGTCCAGCAACACTCAATGTAGCGAGGCTAAGGCCTAAAACGAGTTTACACGCACTTTTTATCATCGAATAATGTCCTACGTAATCAGTTAAAATGTATGGGTTTGATAAAGAGTTCTGCCCTTCTTACCCCTTGCCGAGCAACTTTTTTCTAAACTTTGGCTCTGAAGTTTTCTCACTCAACCAGATATCAAAGAACCGCTGAGTAAAAGTGGAATCTTGAATTTCGTCAGACATTTCGCCATTCACATAGAAAATACTTTTGCCATCTTCAGTTGCGATGCCGGTAATAACGTCTCCTTCACTGACATCAGGAAAAATGTCTTCCATCAAAGCCAGCCATTTTTGAGCGTTATCTGAAGACACGTCCCCTTGCTTCTTCATTTCATCAATAGAACGTTCAGCAATTTTTTTCCCTTCGAGGTCTCTTTGATAAGTTAAGCGCAAAGCAAATGGTGGCGCATTGTTGTATGTGCCCTCAGGGGCAAATAATTCGCCAGTATAAACATCCCAAAAGTAATAGGAAAACATGCCTTTACCCACAAGTTTCGCTTTAGGTACATACTCTTCTATACGATCAGCGCTTGCGTTTTGTGAATTTTCATCTTGTGCGAATGTCTTGTTCGACATAAACATTGCTCCCACCAAAAGGGATAAGAGAAAAACGTGAATTGTTCTTGTTACCATAGGAATGCTCTATATCAGCGTAATAAAAATTACAGGTTTTTTATTGCGTTTATATCTGGTTATACTCTCGCCAACATGCATTTGATCAAATAAGACCAGGTTCTTAACGTGCTATCGCTTAACGCTTTCAAAACGTCCCTTAACCTTCCCTCTCCTTTGATATCTTTTTCTCCCGATTGGGAAGGTGCGGAAAACGTATCGCTTTATGTAAAGAGAGACGACGCGATACACCCGATAATTTCAGGTAACAAGTGGCGAAAATTAAGCCATTCGCTAACGCATCCATTACCCAAAACAATCATAAGTTTCGGCGGTGGCTTTTCTAATCATCTTCACGCTCTGGGCTTTATCTGTTTTAAACTTGGCATTCCTTTTACTGCCATTATTCGTGGAAATTATTCTGCTAATCCTTCGCCAATGATTGAAGATCTCATTCAGTGGGAAACAACAATCGAATACGTCGATAGAAAAACTTACCAAAGACGGAATGAGTGCGAATATCTAAATGAACTTCACACCAAATATACTGACGCCCTCATTATTCCAGAAGGAGGAAGTCAGGCTCGCGCACTTGCAGGTCTTCAAGACATGATGGATGAAATCGACTTTGAATTTGATGTTATGGTCGCGCCAGTGGCTAGCGGTGCCACATTAGCTGGAATTATTGTAGCGCTAGATAAATTAGATAAACACACTCCTAGAGCAGGTCAAGATATGCTCACTCCTGTTCGCGAGGCTATAGGAATAGGCGTACTCAAAGGTGAAGGATACCTGGAAGAATTGGTAGAACAGTTCCTGCCTGACTCGCTTAAGTGTGAAAGTGTCGGTGAAATCGAAACGAAACAAAACGCTTCAAAAACGCTTACTCAGACTGCTCAGCAGATCTGGCATATTGACCATAATTACCACTGGGGCGGATATGCTAAAGCACCACCTGAACTTGTGGCATTTTGCGATGATTTTAATAAAACAATGCCTTTTGAAATAGAGCCCGTATATTCGGGAAAAGCTTTCTGGGCGGTTAAAGATATGCTGGCTAAAGGTAAGTTCAAAAACGGTTCACAGATTGTTATCTTGCACACAGGCGGTTTGCAGGGTGCAAGATAAAGCCTTTTAATAACATAGCGTTGCGTTAACTTCATTTCAATGTTACAACTAGCTTTGTGGGCTCGCTCACAACTCTTATGATTACTTAACAACTATAACAACAAGAAGTTTGTCGCAGGATGCGGCATAAAAATTAGCGCTTGCTACCTGCAAACTTCATCAAGGAATGATTATGAAAGATATTTTCTTTTTTGACTCAATGCTCACCCCTAAAATAATCACTTTTGTTTATTGGCTTTTGCTTTTAGGATCAGTGGTAAGTGGCGTAACAACGATGTTTGTCGGGTATGACGCGAGCTTTATATACGGCTTATTTATTATTGTATCTGGTTGTATTGGTGCAAGAATTTGGTGCGAACTACTTATCGTACTGTTTAAAATTCATAGCAATCTTCAGAAAATTGCTAGCAAAGAGTAGTTCAGTATTGAAGAGGTGCTGATCTAATCAGCACCTTCATTGATAAAACGGTAATACCGAAACGCGGATTTACGCGACAGCGTTATTTTCTGTATAGCGCGTTAGTGTATCTAAATATTCCAATTTGCGCTTCTCGGGGAGCCAGCTGGTTTTAAAGCTATTTTCTACGAGTGTGACTAACTCCTCTTTACTGAATTGCCCTTCGTCTTGCAAAGCAATTAAATTTTCGTTCAAGTAGGCCCTGAAATAAGAGGGATCGTCCGAGTTGATACTAGCCAGCAACCCTTTTCGTAGCATTTGTTTCAATTCACTAGAGGTAAGTGATTGAACTACAAACTTGTTTGAAACGGGACAGACAGTTAGTCCTAAACCTCTTGACCTTGCAAGCTCGCACAAAACATCAGATTCGAGAATATTTACACCATGATCAATCCTGTCGACCTTAATATCCTCTATAACCTGACGTATGTGTTCTAGAGTATTATCTTGATTGACATCACAGTGCATTGT
This sequence comes from Alteromonas sp. KUL150, assembly GCF_009811475.1. NCBI lineage: Bacteria > Pseudomonadati > Pseudomonadota > Gammaproteobacteria > Alteromonadales > Alteromonadaceae > Alteromonas > Alteromonas sp. KUL150. The sequence goes on along the minus strand of NZ_BLIJ01000019.1, from coordinate 41,748 downwards.
TAGTTTAAGTCCCCAACTTCGAGCTTTTGAAAATACGTCTGCAAACTTTAATGGCGGGTTATTTCTTTCGTCAGAATCAAGCCCAACTCCTATTAGCTTATCAAGATGTGGCTTAGCCATATCGAGGTGTTTCATTGCTGATTCAGCCGACATATCTCGCAAAAAACAAAGGATAAGTTGACTTTCTACACCCAATTTAGTCTGAGCATCTTTTTGCGCTTTGGTTATCCCATTAATAACTGTATCGAAACTCACACCTCGAATTGTATGGGCCTGGGGGTCAAAAAAAAGTTCTGAATATACGATATTTTGTTCTGCAGCTTTTTTGAGGTATGCCATGGTGAGTTGGTAAAAGTCTTCCTCCTCTATGAGCACACTCATTCCTGCATAGTAAATATCAAGGAAAGAAGGTAAGTCATAAAAGTCATACGCATTTATCATTTCTTCTGGTGTTTTGGCTTTTAGTGCAACTTTATTTTTCTGTGCCAAAGCAAAACTTAGTTCTGGCTCCAACGTACCTTCAATATGAACATGAAGCTCAGCTTTCGGCATACTTTCTATAAACTCTTTCATTAAAATCCTCTAGCAACTTTGCGCCCTTTTTGTTTAGTGCAAAAACATGGCAGGCATCGTTTTGTAACCCATGAAGAAGATAAACTGCAAAAATTGCGCCCGGGGAAGAGCAAGTGTTTGTGTAGGCCTGTTGCTTGTATTGCAAATCGTTGTAGATAGAAAGTTTATTCAAATGACACATCTGCATTATTTTTAGTCTACTTCAACGAAGTGCTTTACTTTGGTGCATTACTGCGAGTAAAACCGTGCAGTTTGAAGGCGATAGCAAAGCATAGTTTAGACTCTCGAGTTTCATCGGAGTAAATCTTCAACAGGATAGCCAAACAGTCTCTTTAGCTTTGCTTTTACTCCATTTGCCTGTCGAAGCTGTTCACGCAGCACGCCTATTTGACTGAAATTAGCACTAAGAGGGTTATCCCTGGGCAATTTGCCTACAATGCCGTATTTTATCGTTATTGTTTTATCTTCTTCAGCATAGGTAGCGAATAATCTATCCCAGATAATTAGCACACCACCGTAATTTTTATCGATGTAAGGCTTGTTTGTCGCGTGATGAATACGGTGATGAGTAGGCGTATTAAACACATATTCAACCCAGCCCAAGTTTCCAACGGTTTGCGTATGAACAAAGAATTGATAGGCCAAGTTTATTGCCACAATTGCAAATACCAGGCTTGGTGAGAACCCCACTACAATCATTGGTACCCAGAACAACCACATGCCCACGAATGGATATAAAATGCTTTGTCGAAAGGCCGTAGTGAAATTCATTTTTGTAGAGCTGTGATGTACCACGTGTGCCAGCCAAAACCAGTGAATATTGTGTGAAGCGCGATGAAACCAATAATACAAAAAATCCTGAAGTACAAAACCGGCTACGAGAGAAATAGCAGTAAGCTCAATCTCAAACAGCGAATATTGGTGAAGCCAAATGAGCGCAGGCATGAGAAGAAGCAGCACTAATGCATCGGTTCCTTGGTGAAGCAAGGCTAAAAGAGCATTGTTCACGCTGTCTTTAACGTTATAAAACTGCCGTGCTTTTTTGTATTCAATTAAAACACAAAGAAGAAAAATTGGGCTTAAACCAAGTAGTATAAGTTCAACAGGGATCAAAACGGGCTCCTAACTTATTCAAACACTGCTCAACATCGTTTTGTAACAGGCGTTCCAGCAACCAAGCGGGTAAATACCAAGGTGCACGGCAAGTAATGCGATAAGAAACTTGAGTATGGTTTTCATGGGCCGTAAACGTTATCACCCCAGTATGTTGTTTAACGGGAAAATCACCAACTACGGTATATTCAATATATTGGTCGTCTGCGTGAACAATTTGCTCTTTAAAGCATACGCCTATAATAGTTACCGCCCTTACACAGCCTTTGCCACCGCCAACTTCATTATCATCTTCCGGCTGAATAATCTTGAACGACGCATTGAAAAAGTCGCTTAGATTTTGATGGTCAAGTAAGGTATCGCGAATTACCCGCGGCGTTGTTGCGATATTTTTCTGATAAAAAACGTTAACCATGTCTTACTTACCTTGTATAAACAATGAATAGCATAATTTGACATTTGCGACCTATCTTGCGTTAATACGTCAGTATTTTTGTTATTTTGCGACAAACAAGATGCCATCTGTATCGTCAGCCTATCAACAAAGCGTTGTGAGTTTCTTGATTAGTCTAGGAATTGACGACAAAGAGATACCCGTTCCCCTGCGCCCTGATCCTTTAACTTGCAGCAGGGTGTTGATGGAAGATTACATAAGTTCACTCAACAAAGGGGCAGAATTAACCGGTGATCCCTTGTTCGGTTTCGCACTAGGTAAACATATTCAGGCCAAAGATTATGGTGTGCTGGGGTACTTAGTTGAAAGTTGCGAGAACCTCGAACAAGCCATTCAAGCATTAACGCGCTTCGATGCATTAGTGGCAGATATCGGCACTACGACCGTGCTTTATGAGATTGATGACACGCGCATACAATGGACGCCGCGATGTATCGACTGCAAACAGATGGTGCTGCGCAATACCACGGCTTGGGTTGCAACGGTATACAAAATTTTAGGCCCATCCTGCAAACTTACTGCGATAACCTTCACTTTCTCACTGGACAAATCAGAGCAAGAAATACTGCAGGAATGGTTTGGCTGTAAGGTGACGGGTAATGCTGATTCCAACTCTATTATTTTCCCTAGACACCTACTCCACGTCCCTTTTACAAGCGAGAACAAAGCGATGTTTAATGCGCTTGTAGAAGTAACCGAAAAGGAACTCCTGAGTCAAAGCAAAAGCGCTGCTTCCCAATTTATAAAAAATAAGCATGAAGAAATAAAACACAAAGCAATTGCACTTTTGAAGGCTAATCCAACACTTAAAAACTGCGATCAGCTGCGTATTGCCAATGCACTTTTTATCAGTTCCAGGACCCTGCAGAGGAAACTTAAGCTCAGTGGAACAAGTTTTCAGCAAATATTGAATGATGAGCGAAAAGCACGCGTGGATAAACTATTAATAAACCACACGATTGCCGACACCGCAGACTTGCTTGGCTTTAACGAGCAATCTTCCTTTACTCATGCCTTCAAAAAGTGGTTTTCGACCACGCCGATGAAATATAAAAAGCATCTAATCGCTAAAGAATGACGCAACCTGTTAAACGGGAAGACAATGCTGGAAAGGGTTCACTAGTGAAAATTAACCTACCTCTCACACATTAATTTTTCTGTCTCTTTGCCGATTATTAAACTATTGTGACGTTGAAAGCGTAGGTATTAACGCGTGTCTAGCAACGCTAACTCACAGGAGATAAGCTATGATCGACCGTCCAGTTTCATTGCCAACGCCGTTGAGCATTCTGGTTTCTAAGTCACTGCAGTTATGTGAGTATATGTTACCCGTTTGTGATGTATTTTATCCTTTTGCGGCCATTTATGAGAAGGGTCGAATTGGCTGTATTTTCAATGATGAGGACCGGGGTAAAAAGCGCGAATCTCAACTCATTGAACAGTTGCAGTGGCGAATTATTGATACGACCACGGATACGGACAGTTACAGCGTTTTGGTCTATGCCGCGACCGTAAACACACAAAATAGCAAAACGCTAGATGCCATTGCAATTGCAACCGCCACACCCGACCATGAAGAACGTCTTATTCTCTATCCTTACTACAAGGTAGACGGTAAAGTCGTTATATCACCACCTATCGATGCCGTTACACGTTAAAAAAGCGACTTTAATTCGCATTGTTTTTACGGGCTGCCTTGTGTAAGCCTATACAAGGCTTCACATCGGTGAAACATTTTTATGTAATACAATACATAGGAAGAGGTGGCGAAGTGAAAATTCTGATTTAAAAGGGAGTTTTCTTTCGCTGCCTACTACCCTTCATATTGTTTGTTACGATTAAAATTTTTTGTACTGTCATGGGCTGTCTTTGCTTGCCAAATCCGGTTGGTCTGCTAGCATTCAGCCCAAAATTCATTAGCAAAATTAGGGATTAGTTATTATGTCTCGCGTTTTAATTATTGGTGCTGGCGGTGTTGCGTCGGTAACTGTGAAAAAATGTGCACGTTTACCGCAACATTTCGACGAAATTTATTTAGCAAGCCGCACGGTATCTAAGTGTGAAGCGCTACAGCAAGAAGTTGGTGCAGATCGCGTTAAAGGTGTTTTCGCTGTTGATGCAGATAACGCAAAAGAAGTCGAAGCGCTTATCAACGAAGTAAAACCAGACCTAGTAATCAACCTAGCGTTACCATACCAAGACCTTCCAATCATGGATGCATGTCTTGCAACTAACACTGATTACCTAGACACTGCTAACTACGAGCCAAAAGACGAAGCAAAATTCGAATACTCGTGGCAGTGGGCTTACCAAGATAAGTTCAAAGACGCGGGCATCATGGCTCTGCTTGGCAGTGGTTTCGATCCTGGCGTTACTAACGTTTACACGGCATACGCGGCGAAGCATTACTTCGACGAAATTCACTACCTTGATATCGTTGACTGTAATGGTGGCGATCATGGTCAAGCTTTCGCGACCAACTTTAACCCTGAAATCAACATTCGTGAAATTACTCAGCGCGGACGTTTCTGGGAAGACGGCGAGTGGAAAGAAACCGACCCTCTTAGTGTACGTGAAGACCTAGACTACCAAAACATTGGTGTTCGTGCGTCTTATCTGATGTTTCACGAAGAGTTGGAATCTATTGTTAAGCACTTCCCAACCCTTAAGCGCGCGCGCTTCTGGATGACTTTCGGTGATGCTTACCTAAACCACCTGCGTGTACTTGAGGGTATTGGTATGACTAGCATTGAGCCAGTTGATTTCCAAGGTCAGAAGATTGTACCACTAGAGTTCTTAAAGGCAGTGCTACCTAATCCTGGCTCACTAGCCGAAGGTTACAGCGGTATGACGTGCATTGGTACCTACATCACAGGTATTAAAGATGGCAAAGAAAAAACTATCTTTATCTACAACAACTGTGACCACGCTAAATGTAACGAAGAAGTAGGCGCCCAAGCGGTATCTTACACCACAGGTGTTCCGGCTATGATCGGTGCGGCGCTTATGCTTAACGGCACGTGGAAAGAAGCAGGTGTATGGAATATGGAACAATTCGATCCAGATCCATTCATGGACATGCTTAACGAGCACGGTCTTCCATGGCACGTACTTGAATGTGAAAGTAGCCCTTTCACGAAGTAATTAAACATGTGGGCGCTTTTTCTAAGCGCCTTTTTTAATTGAAGCCTCGGTTATTCTCCCTACTCATCTTAACTTTGAGCTATGAGTACATGTGTAATACAGTAGGACTTTCTCGGATCTTAGAAGCAGTTATATTTTTGGAGCTCTACCCCATTGGCTGATTTAACCCAACGCACTGATATTCCTTCTCCTTGCTATGTATTGGAAGAAGCAAAACTAATACGAAACCTTGAGCTAATGAAACGAGTTCAAGACGAGTCTGGCGCGCGAATTATTCTTGCGCTTAAAGGCTTTTCGATGTGGTCTTGCTTTGACATTATCAAACAGTATTTGCACGGCGCGACGGCAAGTTCGGTTTGGGAAGCAAAACTCGCGGCTGAAATGGGTAAAGAGGTTCATGCTTATTCTCCAGCGTACAAAGCCAATGACGCAAAAGAACTAGCGGGCTTGGTTAATCACCTGTCTTTTAATAGCTTGTCTCAGTGGAATACGCATAAAGACGCACTAGCAAATGTGTCTTTAGGCCTTCGTATCAACCCTGAACATCAGGAAGCAGACACGCCATTGTACGACCCTGCAGCGCCGGGCTCACGTTTAGGTATTCGTGCGAGTGAACTTGAAGGCGTGGACTTATCGGGCATTGAAGGTTTTCACTGCCACAACCTTTGTGAATGCGACTCTTTTGCCACGGCACGTACCCTTGGAGCCATAGAGAAACGCTTTGGTAAATGGTTAGGCCAGTTGAAGTGGCTAAATTTAGGCGGCGGGCATCTAATGACCCGTGAAGGTTATGATGTTGAGCATCTCATCAAAACCTTAAAAGACTTCAAGGCTCGCTACCCTCATTTAGATGTTATCCTTGAGCCAGGTTCGGCCGTTGCGTGGCAAACTGGCCCGCTCATTTGTGAAGTGGTTGATATGGTCGAAAATGAAGGTGATATTGCCATTTTAGATATCTCGGCTACCGCTCACATGCCGGACGTTTTGGAAATGCCTTACCGCCCTGCCATTTTAGGTGCAGGTATGCCAGATGAAAAAGCACATAACGTGAAGCTAGGGGGCAATTCGTGTCTTGCTGGTGACGTTATTGATACTTATTCATTCGACGTTAAGCTCAAGGCTGGTGATAGATTACAATTTGAAGATATGATGCACTACACCATGGTGAAAACTACGTTCTTCAACGGCGTAGAGCACCCTGCTATTGGCATTTTGCGTTCAAGTGGTGCCTTCGAATTAGTGCGTGAATTCAGCTACGAAGACTTTAAAGGCCGTTTGTCTTAGGATTAGAGTCTTATATTAAAGTATATATAAAAGCAAATTGATCAATATTTGATCAATTTGCTTGTTCCCCATCTTCGCAAATGCTATTTTGACATTGTTGAGTAGTCAAAAGGGAATTTCGACCTACTAGCCTTATCTAGGGTGAGTCTAAAACCTCCGCCGTCTTTTGTTCAGCACCGAATTCAGGTGTTGTACCAAGTCATCAAAAATTGCCTGTCTCGGTTATATCTTATCTTTATCAGAGGAATTGATTGTGAAGAAGAATAATCTAGGCTCAAACTGTACCGATCAAGTACACACATTTGCCAAACCCATCATCTCTGCGCTCAGCGCGGTGTTTTTAACCACGGCTTGTATGTCTACCACACCATCGATGGGAGGAGGCAGTTCTGGCGCGGTAAGTGGTGGTGCCGGTGGTGCTAGTGCTTCGAACAATAATGCACAGCTAGAAAGCTGTGACGAAACACTTGGCACTTTGAGTGTGTTTGAAGACACCAGCTTACCCTGGTGGTCAGAGTATCGCAGGACCTATCCAAAGCTCGGCAGTACTATTCCTGTTATCAGGCTTATGATCCAACAGTCTAGCTGCTTTGTGATTGTGGAGCGCGGCCGTGCAATGAACGCAATGAATACTGAACGCCAGCTTATGCAAACAGGGCAACTTCGAGCGGGCTCTAATATAGGCGGCGGACAAATGGTAGCAGCTGATTATACGCTAAGCCCATCGGTTCTGTTTGCTGAAAAAACACAAGGCGGTAAAGCCATAGCCGGTGCCCTTTTTGGCACATTAGGTTCTATTGTCGGGGGAGGTTTTAGTAAGAATGAAGCGGCCACCTCTTTACTGCTCATCGATAATCGTTCCGGCGTGCAAGTTTCATCATCAACCGGTAGCGCAGCTAATCATGACTTTAGTTTATTTGGCGGTATGTTCGCGGGCCCCGCAGCAGGAGGCGCTGGAGGCTTCTCTAAAACGCCTGAAGGAAAAATGTTGGTAACCGCATTTGCAGACTCTTACAACCAAATGGTTCTGGCGCTTCGTTCATATAAAGCCCAAGAAGTGGAAGGAGGCCTAGGCAAAGGTGGAAGATTAACCGTGGGCGGAGCCGATGACCCAATGCCTGATGCCACCGACGCACCAGCGATAACTACCTCAACAACAACTACTGCCGTCTATGTCGACAACACCCCTTCTAGGGTCACCGTTTCAGACCGCAGGTCTTACAATTTTGACGTCGATGAATACGATGAAAAAGCCTTTAATAGGTACTATGACTGGCTGAAAAACTATGGCCCATTAATGACTGCGTTCGTCTCTTTCGACCCCGAGAATAATAACCCTAACTGGCCAGGCGGAATGTCTATGGCGGCAGCCGCTACCATGCTTCTAACTCAGCTAGACTCTCATCGCATTGAACTTGAAGCATGGCCTTATGAAGCCAGAGTTCAAGCATGGAGAAAGATGGGAAAAAGGTTGGAAAGCCACACTGAACTGTTTGAGCGAAACCGAACATTAGCGCTTCGAAATGAAAAACTTGACGACGAAGTGCGTCAAGTTATTGAAAGCATACAGGTAGTAACAAAAGAAAGCTTGTTCCCAGAGGGTATTTAGCTATTAGAACATTGAACCCGAAGCCTCAAATTGCGGCTTCGGCTCTCAATACTTTTGAGAGTAGTAACACGTTATAGCTATACCACACCACTACCCGAAGCAGCTTCAGATTTGTCAATGTCTCCTTCAGCTAGGACGTCATCACCTAATTCTATTTTAAAGGTTGTGTCAGGCTTCCCCTGCAAACTGTAGCGAAAGCCGTACATCTCACCTTCGTTCAATGAGACTTCTGTCACATCATTTGGATGGATTAAATCGTAAACGCCAGAGTCATTCGTTTGAGAGAATATATCTACCAACCATTTGCCTTCCGACATGGTGATCTTTAGTGTCTTAGTCATCTGCGCCTCCTTTAGCATTTTGCCCTTCGAGCACTTAGGGCAAATATTGAATCTATTACTTTGTATTAAACAGATACGCTTAAGATCAATCTTGCTGGAGACTAATACCAGTCAGCATAGATAATTACGCTTTTGCATCAAGTCCGGCTTGATAAAGCGCATTCTTTTTCAAGTCATAGTGAGTGGCGACCACCGCCGCGGCCTTTTTCAGCGGCATATGCTCACAAAGCGTGTTTAACAGCGACATCGCTTCACTTGGAATGGCCTGCTCACTTATTTGAGCGGGGCCGATCATGACGACAAACTCACCTTTTTGATGGGCGGGCTCAGCATTTAAATAATCAAGCACATTCTGTGCGCTACCACTCACGTAAGTTTCAAAGGCTTTAGTAAGCTCCTTTGCTACAACTATTTGACGCTCTCCCAGTACGCGCTGGATATCGGTAACCGTGTCTAAAATTCGGCGTGGAGCCTCGTAGTAAACAGTGGTGAAAGTTCTGTCTAAAAGAGAAGACAGCACACCTTCTCTCGCTTGTGTCTTAACTGGTAAGAAACCTTCGAACATGAATTTGTCGGTAGGAAGCCCCGAAGCGCTTAACGCCGTTATGGCAGCACATGGGCCAGGTAACGCACTAACAGGAATGCCCTGCTCTCGGCATTTGCGTACTAACACAAAGCCGGGATCACTGATAAGCGGCGTACCGGCATCACTAATTAGCGCTACCGACTCTCCGCCTTTCAACCGCTCACAAAGCATTGCCGTTCGCTTATCTTCATTGTGCTCATGTAGCGAAAGTGTTTTAGTACCAATGCTAAAGTGCTGTAAAAGACGGGCACTATGGCGGGTGTCTTCAGCCGCAATCCAGTTAACCTCACTAAGAATGCGAATGGCTCTGGCGCTTATGTCATCTAAATTACCGATAGGCGTTGGAACAATATATAGGGTTGCGGTGTCTGTCATAGCAGTGGTGTAGTCTTTCGTTAGGTATAAAGATAATGCGATAAGTGTAACACGCCATTAGTCCAGATTATGCTGGCAAGCGTAGATTTTCACAGTGGTTAAGATAAACTTGACCTATCACGATGTAAAAGGAATGAAACTGTGCGTCATATCGGACAAGCTGGAAAAATGTTTACGCTGTCAGCCGTTGCTTCTGTTCTGTTGCTAGCAGGCTGTGGAAGCACGCCTAAATCTCAATCTAAACCTGTGGAAGTGAAGCCTTCACCTATTGAAACTACACAAGTTGACGATAATGTAACGCCAGAACATAAGCTACTTGAAGCTAAAAGAGTGTGGGCCCGTACACGTGACAAAAATCAGCGCGATACCTTGTTGCTCCAAGCTGCTGACTTATACATCCAAAACCAACAGCCGGTGCACGCACAACAAGTTCTCTTTGAAGTTAAAGAAGGCGGCATTTCAAGTGCAAACCAGTCTTATTATTCGTTGCTAATAACTAAAGCTTATACAGATTTGCCCGGTGCAGCCCCAGAAGAATTGCTGGCCATGCTTGACAACGTAATCGAAACTGACGAAACGGCCTACCAAAAAGCGGAACTTCAAACAAAGCTTTACTCTCAGCAAGGTAACCTTGCGGCAGCGGCAAATAGCGTATTAAAAACGCGTTTGTCAGACGAGCAAAAAGTAGAACAAGTATGGAAATGGATTACTTCTTTGCCGAAAGAATCGCTAAATGCTATTGGAGACGAGTATCCAGCACTAGCTCCATTTCTTACATTGCGAGAACTCACCGAACAATACGCGTCATCACCCATTAAACTTGCCAATAATTTAAAGCAGTTCACGCAGGTGTATCGCGGTCACGTACTTGAAAACGCGTTGCCGGGAGACGTTGTTAAAGCCTCTAAGCTCACCGACGCGGCAGCTAATGATATTGCGGTGCTGCTGCCGCTTTCTGGAAGGTTGGCGCGTTCCGGGCAAGTAGTAAAAGACGGCATTATCGCGGCGTACTATACCGATGTGGAAAAGCGCCAAGATGAACACCTTTTACCGCGCTTGCGATTTATTGATACCAACGGCGTAGACAGCCAGGAATTGATTACCGAGATTGGCGACACTAAATTTATTATAGGCCCTTTGTTAAAGGAAACCATCGAAAGCCTAATACCTAATTTACCCATTGGGATAAATGTATTGGCTCTTAACCGTCCCGAAGAGTTGCCAGACAGTTCTCTTGGTCAATCTACGCCCTATTCCATTGCCACTCAACGAGCAGACGTTGAAAATAAAGCGAGTAATGTGGACTTGGCAGAGCCAAAGACACAAGATGAAATCGGAGCGTTAGATTTACCTGTTTCCCTGAATTATTATGGTCTTGCCCCAGAAGATGAGGCGAAGCAGCTTGCCGAACTCATTTTTAAGAAAGGCTATAGAGCGCCTATTGTAATTGCGGCACAAAACAGTCTTTATCAACGAATGGACGACACGTTCAAAACCCACTGGAAAGCACTTAACAGCGCAGAAAACAAACAGCGCGCAAATATTACGTCGGTCACGTTCAACGACAGCAATTCGCTTCGCGAGGGCATCACTCAAGCGTTGGACGTTGCGCAAAGTAACGAACGTATCAACCAAATCGAGTATATGACCAACGATGAAGTGTACAACATGCCCCGCAGTAGACGGGATATTGATGCAATCGTTGCGTTCTCTTCACCACAAGACACGGAATTGCTTAATCCTATTATTGAAGCGAGCCTAAATCCTTTCGATGGCAAGCAGGTGCCCGTTTATGCCACCTCTCGCTCAATGGATTACGACAGTGGTAAAAACCAATGGCGTGATTTGCAAAACGTTCACTTTATAGACATGCCATGGTTGATGCCGTCACATAAATGGCAACCTTTAGAACAAGAGGTGCAACAAGCATGGGAAAACCAAAACACCATGCAGAAGCGATTATTCGCGTTTGGCTTTGATGCCTATCAGCTTTTACCTCAATTAGGTATGCTTAATACGCTGAAATACCTTTCTCACGACGGACTGACGGGCAATTTATCGTTAAACCAACGAGGTGAAGTTGTACGCAAACAGCCGCAAGCCATTATACGCAACGAAAAAGTAAGAATGCTTTCGGAGTAAATACTATGTCAAAACTGCAAGGGAATGCAGGAGAGGATAAGGCCTGTAAATATTTGATAGAACAAGGCCTTGAGCTTAGGTGTCGAAATTATTACACCAGACGGGGGGAGCTTGACCTTGTGATGCAAGATGGAAACACCATTGTATGTGTTGAGGTTAAATACCGAAAAAGAAACCAGTTCGGCAGTGCGCTGGAATTTGTTACTGCTAAAAAACTACAGAGAATTCAGGCTGCGTTTGAGTTCTATTTGTTAGATAATGGTCTTAACTCAACGTCTACTCCCCTACGGATTGACGTTATCGCCATAGACGGGCATAACCTTCAATGGTTGAAAAACGTAGGCTAGAGATATTTCTTTGCGCATTGTTAAAAGAGCAAAGCATACGATTTCGGTGTATTTAGGTGTACGTTGTTACTCAAATTACCGTAATTTTTTTCATATCCGTAACTCCCCGTCTTTTTAAAAAGAGATTAGAAGTATGATTGAACAAATTAAAGCGAACTTTACAGAAAGCATTCAAACCAAAATTGCAGCTTCAGAAATACTGCCTGAGTCTATCGAAAAAGCGGCCAATATGATGGTTGAAGCGCTTATTCGTGGAAATAAAGTACTGAGTTGCGGAAACGGCGGTTCTGCTGGAGACGCACAGCACTTCTCTTCTGAAATGCTGAACCGCTACGAGCGCGACCGTCCGAGCCTTCCGGCCATAGCGTTGAGTACAGATACTTCTACACTTACCTCGATTGCAAACGACTATAGCTACGATGAAATTTTTGCGAAGCAAGTTCGCGCACTCGGTCAGCCGGGTGACATTCTTTTAGCAATATCTACAAGCGGCAATTCACGCAACGTTATTGCAGCAATGGAAGCCGCACTTTCTCGTGATATGACCATTGTTGCGTTAACAGGTAAAGACGGTGGCGAAATGGCGGGCTTTTTAAGTGAGCACGACGTAGAAATTCGCGTACCGTCGAACCGCACTGCGCGCATTCAAGAGGTGCATTTATTAGTCATTCACAATTTATGTGAATGTATTGATGATAGCTTATTCCCTGCTGACCATGGTGATGAGTAAACACAGCACTATGATTAAAAGCGCTAAATATTTAGGATTACTGGGAACTGTTTTTGCTTTGGTTCTGAGCCTGCAAGGCTGTGTCGTAGCGGTGGGTGCCGCGGGCGCGATGGCGGCAAAAGTGGCTAATGACAGACGAACTGTGGGTACACAGCTAGACGATCAAAATGCCGACGCGGCTGTGTCGTACCAATGGTCAAAAAGCGACGCTCTAAAAGACCAAGCCAACCTTCAAGTTGATGTTTACAACGGCGTGGCGTTGCTGACGGGTCAAGCGCCCAATCAGGGCCTGGTAGACGAGGCCGTTCAACGAGCACAAGAAGTCAGCTACATTAAAAAGATACACAACCAAATTCGTATTGGCGAACCTATTGGTGCAGGAACGCAGGCTAACGATATCTGGCTGGCCTCAAAAGTGCGGACTAAAATCGTTGCCGATGAGCGTGTCCCTGCATTACAGGTTAAAGTAGTTGTTCAAGATTCCGAGGTCTTTCTCATGGGCCGCTTGAATAATCTGGAAGCTACCGCAGCAGTTGATATTGCGCGTAATATTACAGGTGTTGCTCGCGTCGTTAGAGCCTTTGAAATTGTTCAATAGAGAGTTAGCCACTGCCCTTTTGGTTGCAGGGGCGCTCTTTATGGAAATTTTAGATGCTACCGTTATTACTACGGCGCTCCCCGTAATTGCTGCCGACTTTAATGTACCGGCAGCCCACCTTTCTATTGGCGTGTCAGCCTACCTGGTCGCCGTCACTCTTTTCATTCCGCTGAGTGGTTATGTTGCAGATAAATTCGGCGCTCGTACTATCTTTATCGCGGCTATTGCTATTTTCACATTGGCTTCTGTACTTTGTGGGCTAAGCACAACCTTATTAGAGTTTACGCTATCGCGAATTCTTCAGGGGTTGGGCGGCGCCATGATGGTCCCTGTTGGTCGCCTTGTTGTGCTGCGTGATCTGCCAAAAGAAAAACTGGTAAAAACCGTGGCTATAATTACATGGCCTGCGCTGAGTGCTCCACTGCTCGGCCCCGTACTTGGTGGTTATATAGCAACACACTTTAGCTGGCAGTGGATTTTCTACATGAATATCCCACTGGGCGCTATTGCCATTGTGGCGTCTCTGTATTTGCTTAGGAATACCAAAGGCGATGTGGGTAAATTCGACGTGAAGGGTTTTCTTCTTACTGGGGTCGGATTCGCCTTGTTTATGGCAGGCATTGAATTCCTAGCCAGTACCAGCGACAAACTAGTCCAGTCACTTGCCGTTATTACCATGGGTATAGTGCTTATGATGTTTGCCATAAGGCACGTAAAAACAGCCAAAAGCCCGCTATTTTCATTCGATGCGATGCAGCACAAAACGTTCAGGCTTTCTGTTTATGGCGGGTCTGTTGTGCGTGTAGCACTAGGCAGCGCCCCGTTTCTTGTGCCGCTAATGCTGCAGCTTGGATTGGGTTACACACCCGTAGAGGCTGGCTCTTTATTACTGTGGCTTTTTGCAGGGAATTTGGCGATTAAGCCTGCGACAACGTGGATAATGAACACATTTGGGTTTAAACGTGTGCTAGTAGTGAATGGCGTGCTTATCGCGCTTGGCTTTTTCGCTTTTGCTTTCATTAACCACAGCACTTCTTCATTAATGATAGCAACAATACTTTTTGTAAACGGTGTGACTCGCTCAATGCACTTAACGCTGCTAAACACCATTGCCTTTGCAGACGTACCGCCCACTAAAATGCGAGACGCGAACACGCTGGGCGCGATTCTAATGCAAATGAATCGAGGCTTAGGCATCACGCTTTCAGCCCTTGCCATCGCTGTTGCAGCGCTTATATTAGAACAAAGCCCTGATACACCTAACTTGCAAACATTTTCTATCGCTATGCTGTTTATGGGAGCGATAGCGCTTGTCAGTATTTACGACAGCCTCCTACTTTCAAAAGAAGACGGTGTATCAGTATTAAATAAACGCAAAACAAAGAAAAAGCAGCAAACGCAATAATCTTTAAAGTACTCGTAGTAACTTAAACTAAGCATTTAATTACTCTCGCCAGTCGACCTTTTTCAATTAGCCTGTTCTAAGCATTTGGTGACAAATGTCACATACTATTGATGATTTTTGTGACTAACCCAAAGCACAACACTCACGCATACTTGACCTATCGAAATAACCAAGAAAGGTAAGAAAGAAATGGAACAGGTATCGTCATCTCGCACAGCTATCAGCTTAAAAAGAACTCAGCCAACGCTTGAACAGCAACGCGAAAGCTTTAAACAGAACCGGTTCATCGCAATGCCACTGGCCGGTACTATTGTTTGGGCAACATTAGGCGCGAGCGCTCCCTTTGTGTCAGAATTAACAATCACGTGGATGCTGTATATCGGTACTGGCGCTATTTTTTACTTAGGTGCTGGACTGTCATACCTCACCGGCGAGCGATTTTTTGCTAAAAAGGCCACATCAAATAGCTTCGATCGCCTTTTTTTCGTTGGCATGCTAATGAGCCTTTTGGTGTTCGCCATCGCACTTCCGGTTGCGGCGATAGACCATACAACGGTTTCTCTTAGCATAGGAATTTTAGCTGGACTCATGTGGATGCCACTATCTTGGGCTATTGAACACTGGGTAGGTTATTTCCACACTATCGCAAGAACCTTTGGCATTGTTGGCGCTTGGTATCTGTTCCCGGATGCTCGTGTCGAAGCCATATCTGCGGTCATAGTTTCAGTTTATATCGTCTCTTTAATTGCACTCGAACGTCGCTTTCAAACCTGCAATGTGAAGAAAAGAGCAAACGCTCAGATACCAATTTAAGCACGATTTACCGCAATAGAATACGCTCTACAACAAAACAACCAAAAGGAATTCATCATGACTTACTTATTTTTAGCCATTGCTATCGTTACGGAAGTTACCGCTACCATGCTACTTAAAATGTCTAACGGCTGGGAAAAGTGGGCGTTCGGCTACGGCGCTATATTTTTCTATACTGTGTCCGGAATGCTGTTTGCCATGGTCTTAAAAAACATGGGGATTGGCGTTGCCTATGCGATCTGGTCAGGTATGGGTATCGCACTTATCACCGCTGCTTCGGTGGTATTTTGGAAACAAACTTTCGACATTTATGCCGTGCTAGGTATTATGTTAATTATCTCGGGCACCTTGCTTATCACTAGCAAGTCAGCCGTTGTATTTCAGTAAGGACGAAATACTCGCAATGCGCAGCCAAAACCACATAATAAATAACACCAGCGCAGTGCCTACCGCTCATGTAGGTGATGGCACTGCGAAAATGGGGGAATCTATAAGCCATGTAGACAAGAACGATATGGTGCCGGTCATGCCGCTTTTGGGAAATGGACGCAAAAAACGCTGGTCGCACGGCAGTTTATTTTTTTCGCTGTTTTTCTTTGTCCCACTGATTATTTCACGCCCACTACCTGTTGAAACATGGATATTTCAATCAGCAGGATATATTTGCTTCGTCACTCTTTACATTAGAGCTATAAAACAACCCGCTAAAACACTGCCGAGCTTTTTGCTGCTGATGTTTTTATTATCAGTGGCTTGCAGCTTCCAAAATCCAGGAGCTGCAACAATTGTAGGTTTTATTGCTTTCATCGTCGGGTACTATAACTCGCTGAGAACAGGCATACTTACCATCAGCACCATGATGGTACTACTTACATCATTAAACTTTTCCGTATTTGACGGTGCTGGTTTCCTCCTTCTTGCCTCCTTGTTGAACAGCATCGTTCTATTTGGCTTTGGCGTTATGGAGCGAAAAGAAACGCTTCACGGCTTAAAAGAAAGCCAGCAGGCGGAAGCCCTTAGGGTATTATCCGCGATAGCCGAACGTGAGCGTATAGGTCGAGATTTACACGATGTAGCAGGACACGCTCTTAGCTCCATTTCTTTAAAGGCGCAGCTGGCCGATAAACTGATAAGTAAAGACAAAATCGAAGAGGCTCATCGTGAAGTGAAAGCATTAGCCCAGCTTTCTCAGTCTTTGTTGAGCGATATTCGCCAAGCAGTATCAGATATTAAGCAGCTTTCGCTTTGTGATGAAATAGCGAAAGATAAGGCGCTTTTGGAAGAAAATGGCTTTACCGTTATTACCAATATTGAAGACAGAGAAGACGCACGTTTAAGTACAAAACAAGAAAGTCAGCTCGCACTTATTATCAAGGAACTTACGACAAATACACTGCGCTACTCAACGGGAAACACGGTGTCATTCAGTGTTGAAGTTTACGAACAGACCGTGAAGATGACTTATAAAGACCATGGAATTGTTAAGAGCAGTGAGTCGATAAAAGAAGGGAACGGTCTAATGGGAATTAGAGAGCGCGCCGCATCTATCCATGCCAATGTGGACATTTCCTTTACCCCCCACCCCATTGTCATTCTTCAACTCAACGTTGATCAAAGTTCGTCTATGAAGGCTGCGCTATGAATTCAAAAGTCACTACTATTTTGATCGTTGAAGATCAGTCTTTGGTTCGCGATGCCATAGCCATGCTCTTGTCATTAGAAGACGATCTAACTGTTGTCGGTAAGTGCAGCAATGGACAAGAAGCGATTAATTATTTAAATGAACACCCTGCGCCCGATATCATTTTGAGCGATATAGAAATGCCGCTGGTATCTGGACTAGATTTAGCGGCTCATCTCGCCAATGAAAGCCTCAGTACCAAGATGGTCCTTATGACCACATTTTCAAAACCAGGTTATATCAAGCGGGCGTTAAGTTTAGGGGTAAAAGGGTTTATTTTAAAAGAATCGGATAGCGACTATTTAATAAAGGCAATTCATGACGTATCTGCCGGAGAAAAGGTAATTTCCACCGAGCTTGCGATAATGGCATTAGATGACAACAACCCGCTATCAAAAAAAGAAATGTCGGCGCTTAAGCTGGCATCAGAAGGGCTGAAAACTCAAGATATAGCGCGGTCGCTGTTTTTATCTGAAGGAACCGTAAGAAACTACTTGTCAGAAGCGATATCTAAGCTAGACGCCACAAACCGGGTAGACGCTGCTCGCATAGCGAAACAAAAAGGCTGGCTCTAATTGCTGGCCAAAAATGCTAACTTAAAACCAAGGTGTCGTGATAGTTTTAGATGTGGAGACTTTTAGCTTTTCAGATAGTCCGGTAAGTACCCGTTCAGGTCCATATACAATACCTTGGTGGTTAGCTGTCCAAATGCAGGTAAGAATACTGGTTCCTTTGCGTAATTCGCATTGCCACTTTGACGTATTTTCTGCCAGTCTTTCATAGTCATCTTCAATTTCCCAGCCGCTATCAACATGGTCGACTATAAGCTGTTCAAACTGAGCGAACGAAATGGGCTGTATAACCACCCATTCATTTTTCTTAAACTTTTTTTCCAACCGCGATTTTTTAAAATTGGTAAACAATCCCACACCTCAACTCCATATGATTTTAAGGTCTAGCTGCGATAAGGGCCTAGTATCTAGACACCGTTCCCATAATTTGCCCTGATGGTGAAGGACACGAACACGCAGTTCCAACCATTTCACCATTTGCCGTTGGGCATACCCCATATTCACCGTTACCACTATAACGGCACTGATTGCCAAACTCTGGCTTAGCAGTCGCTACTCCATCGTTTTTGTTAGCGTGATTTTCTACATCGTCAGGTAGATACACAGTATAAGTGCAGCCAAATACAAGCATAGATACTGCGAGTAAAGTAATGCCGTAAAGCGCGCTTGTTTTCATAGATAATCGTCGGACATTGCTAGAACAGTTTTAAAACTATGCCAATAATGAAGATAAAACAAGAAAAAATAAGCAAAAAAAAGCCAGTCTGAAGACTGGCTTTGTAATCATAACTCGTTGTAGCTATTAGAATTCAGTTGAGAATCTAACGCCAAACTCACTCGCGTCGTTGCTTAAAATTTGCAGGATATAGTCACCTGTATTCAAGCGCGCATTGTCGTAACGCTCATCGAAAATGTTGCGACCGTAAAGTGCGACTGTGTACGCTTCATTCGCTGGCGTATACGCGATATCAAAGTTAACTAACGCACGGCTGTCAAGCTCTGTCATACGCTCTGGCGCAGATGTTGGCTCACCGTACATTTCTGAACGGTAAGAGTAGTCAGCACGCACGCGAATTGAATCGCCACCATCAAGTTCGAAGGTGTATTGTGGACCAATTGCTAGCGTAAGGTCTGGAGTCAGTGGTGCTACCGGATTAAACCCGTCTTGCTCTTCCACATCAACATCCATGTAACCAATGCTGGTCATCATGCTGAAGTTGCCATAGTTGAACGTTGCATCAGCTTCAATACCGCGTGATGTTTGTTCAACAACAAGGTTGGCTGTGTCGAAACCGCCTTCGCTTACGCGACTTACTTGGTAAGGCAGATCTTCAAACTCAGTGTTAAATACAGCAACACTGATGTCAAAGTAGTCGTTTACACGACCTTTAATACCTACTTCATAATTAGTTGCAGTAATGTTGTCTGACGCTGTGAAGCAGTTATTGGCACGTACGGCAGCTTGCGCGCCTTCGATATCATCGAAGCCACCCGCACCGAAGAACTGGCCGATTAGGCAGTAAGGACGTGCTGGAAACTGGCCCGACTGGTAGCCAGACTGAATAGTTGCGTAACCTGTCATGCCGTTTTCAAACGTATAGTTGGTAGCAAGCTCCCAAGTAACTTCATCCCATTCGTTTGAGTCGAAGATTGTACCAAGTGCTGAAAATACGTTAGCAGACGCTTCTTTTTCATCCTCGGTGTATCGAATACCACCTGACACGCTTAGCTCATCAGTTAGGTCGCGACGCACATTTACATATACCGCTTTAGATGTGGTTTCTTGGTCTAGCTCAAGTAAGTTTGGACCGCCGTCGAAGTTAGAGTCGTCGCCTTGGCGGTTGCTACCTTCTTCATTGAAATAGTAAAGACCAGCAACAAAGTCAGTGTACTCGTTGATGTAGCCGTTAAGCTGAAGTTCAATAGAGGTTTGGTCAGCTTCACCGCGCTCAGGGAACTGATCTAATGAAAAAACGGTACCGTCATCATCAAGACCCGCTTTGTACTTAGATGTACGTTGGCTAGCTACCACCTTTGCGGTGTAATCTTCGTTGATATCCCACTCGGTAGTCAGTGAAAGACCGCGGGCTTCGTTCGATACGCCAGTTACCGCTTCAGTACCTGTAGCATTATCATAAATGTCAGCACCTTCAGGTGTAACATCTGTGTTACGCAACTCAACACCTAAGCCGTTGCCACCACCGAAATAGCGCGCAGAGCCCACTTCGTCAATTAGCACAGTGTAAGGACGTAGGCCGCCGTCACCGTTGTTTGCATCTGCGGTTAGTACCATGCGGAAGTCGTCAGACGGTTCCCACTTAAGTGATACACGACCTGAAATATCTTCAGTTTCACCCACATCGTATTCAGCGTTAGGTACATTAATAAACTCACCTAGGCCATCGCGTTTGTTAAACGCTAGATTCATGTTGAACGCAACAGTTTCAGTTAAGCCATGGTTAACAAAGATGTCGGCTTTAACGCGGCCGCGAGTACCAAACTCGGTATTTACTTTAGTTACATCACCTTGATCTGGCTCTTTTGTAATGATGTTGATAGCACCACCAATTGAGTTACGACCATATAGTGTACCCTGAGGGCCACGAAGCACCTCGATACGCTGGATGTTGTTTAAGCTCCAGTTTTGACCAACTTGACGACCCAGATAGACGCCGTCAACGTAGACACTTACGCCAGGATCTGTAGTAATAAGGTGATCTTGAAGACCGATACCACGAATAAAAGGGTTTACAGAAGACGTGTGGCCCGCAGAGAAACCAGTAACGTTAAGGTTTGGTACAAACTTACCTACGTCTGTTAGATCTGTAATGCCTTGTGCTGCTAGCTTGTCGCCGTCAAAAGCACTGATTGCGATAGGAACTTCATAAATGACTTGAGGGCGTTTTGTTGCGGTAACGGTAATGGCTTCAAACTTTTGTTCTTCTGTTGCTTCAGCTTCTTGAGCAACGGCAATGTTTGAAAGAGCTGGAACGGTCATCGCTACTGCTAGTGCGACAGGTGAAAGCTTACTGGCGAGTGTCTTAGACACGTCAGTATTGGTTTTCATGGTGTAACCCCTTTTGCGTGAGTGTTAGGTATAAATTTGTTGTTATAGGCTGCTTCAAGTTCTTCTTTGGAACTTTGAAAGGCTAAACTCACTGAATTAAGAGGCGCACATAACCTTGTGCTAATACCGGATTACAGGCAATAAAAAAGTAAGTCGTAATAAAACATTACAAACTTACTTTCAATAAAACTCTGCTTCAAAAGTAGTGAATACTTTTCCAGTCCCTTAAAACTCAGTAGAAGAATTTAGGCTTGAAGACTGGAACGACATGTTACCGTCACTTTGCGATCTTGCAAAGTGAAATATTACACTTTTACTAAATCAAGACTTCAATATTAGACTAATTGGTTAGGTATCGCACTGACTTTCAAGTTCAGATAATAGGATTAAAATCTAAATATATTCAAATACTTAACAGGTCTAACCACTAAAAAATGGTGTAAAAAAACCAATGTTGAAAGCTTGACCAGTTGGACAAAATCTAACCACGCATTACTGCTATTGAAAGTTAGCGCGCTTTAAAAACAATTCTTTATCCTTTTACAGGTAAAAACAATTTCAGTACCCAGCACTTTTTTCATGAATCCATCACTCATATCCTTAGTACTGATGAAAAATACCGGGACTTTTCACCGCCAACGTACGACTAATATCTCACCCCTTTGTCGACAATATGCACCAATTACACTTGAATAAAGACTGAATAAGACATATATTGTCGACATTACCTCAAAAAAAGACTATGTATTGTGCTATCAAAAAGCGAACAAGCCATAACCAACGCTGACCGCACGTTCTTTCAACTGAGAAAGGACATAGTAGAGGGCGTTATTCCCGCAGGCAGCAAGCTGAGTGAAATGGAATTGTCGACAAAGTACGAGGTCAGTCGTGCGGTTATTCGCGAGGCAATTAACCGCTTAGCCACCTGCCACCTTGTAGAGCGCAAAGCCAATGTTGGCGCTCGCGTTGTAGCACTCTCACCCGAAGGACTCATTCAACTTTATCAGGTGCGCGAAGCGTTAGAAGGCATGGCGGCCCGTTTAGCTGCCCGCTACATGAGCGATGATGAAATTGCAAACATGCAGGCACTGCTAGACAGCCACTTCGACAAAGTCAAAGACAGCCACAGCTATTATCAAGAGGCCGGCGATGTAGACTTTCACTACAGAATTGTAACTGGCAGCAAAAACGAACATTTAATTAGCGTACTTATTGACGGTTTGTATCACCTTGTACGCATGTATCGCGTGCAGTTAGGTATGGCAGGGCCCCGTGTGAGCACTGCGTTTGACGAGCATAGACACATTGTTAACGCCATTGCGAACCGCGACGAGGAACTAGCAGAAATGCTTATGCGCCGCCATATTCTTTATTCAAAAAACAATATTGAGAAGAAGTTGAATCATGGTTAATTCTACCAACGCTTCTTCAAATCTTATTCACCTCTACCCTACTTTCAAATAAGCGAGTGATTATCATGAGTGCAGGAAAGAAATTTAGAACCGCCCTTGAGCAGAACAAACCCCTACAAATTGTAGGTACTATCAATGCCTATTCCGCCATGATGGCAAAAGCTATTGGTCACCAAGCCATTTATTTATCAGGCGGCGGCGTAGCCAATGCATCCTACGGCTTGCCAGACTTAGGCATGACCTCGCTTAATGACGTAATTGCAGATGTTCAGCGTATTACCAGTGCCTGTGATCTACCGCTTTTAGTCGATATTGATACCGGCTGGGGCGGTGCATTTAACATTGCCAAAACCATTCGTGATATGGAAAAAGCGGGAGCTGCGGCCGTTCACATGGAAGATCAGGTGGCACAAAAACGTTGTGGCCATCGCCCTAATAAAGAAATTGTGAGCACTGCTGAAATGGTAGACCGTATTAAAGCCGCGGTAGATGCCAGAACAGATCCAGATTTTTTCATCATGGCCCGTACTGACGCATTTGCTCAAGAAGGCTTAGAGAAAGCCATTGAACGTGCTAAAGCCTATGTTGCAGCAGGGGCAGATGGCATATTCGCAGAAGCAGTGCAAACTGAAGAGCACTACCGCGCATTTGCAGAAGCACTAGACGTTCCGATCCTAGCCAATATCACAGAATTTGGCAAAACCGAGCTTTGGAATAAAGAAGAACTGGGCGAATGGGGTGCCGACATGGTGCTGTACCCACTAAGTGCATTCCGCGCTATGAATAAAGCAGCAGAAATGGTGTATAAATCTATACTTGAATACGGCGACCAAAAAGCCGTTGTCGACACCATGCAAACACGCATGGAGCTATACGATTACCTTGGCTACCACGAATACGAGCAAAAGCTAGATGCCCTATTCGCAGAAAGCAAAAACTAAATTAATAAACGATTGCAGCTTGAAGTTGGCGGGTACGAGGATGCAGGGGTGAAGCTCCTTGGAACAGGGGCAGTACACAGGGCGTTACCACGCCGTGAACCCATCCATGGGGGCTCCGTTTCGGCATCCATGCCTCAAAGGGGTGACGCCCTGTGCACCGCCCCCGCTATTTCGCTGCCTCGCACCCAGTTTAAGTTGAGTTTTAACCGTTTTAATCAGAAATATTTTTCAAAAGTACCTTACATATTATACAAGACCGGAGACAACAAGATGGCTAAACAGTTAAGTGGCGCGGGTTTACGCGGCCAAGTTGCAGGTAAAACAGCATTATCAACCGTAGGTAAATCAGGTTCTGGTTTAACCTATCGTGGTTACGACGTAAAAGACTTAGCGCAAAACTGCCAGTTTGAAGAAGTGGCGTACCTTATTCTTAAGGGCAAGCTACCTAACCAGTCTGAACTGGACGCTTATAAAACAAAACTTCGCGGCATGCGCGGCCTTCCAACAGCACTGAAAGAAGTGCTAGAGCGCATTCCAAAAAATGCCCACCCAATGGACGTACTTCGTACAGGCTGTTCAATGCTAGGTAACCTTGAAATGGAAACCAGCTTCGAGCAACAGCAAGATGTGACAGACCGTATGTTGGCATGTTTCCCTAGCATTATTTGTTACTGGTATCGCTTCTCGCACGACGGCGTGCGCGTTGATGTTGAAACCGATGACGATTCAATTGGCGGTCACTTCCTGCATATGCTTCATGGCGAAAAGCCACGTGAACTGCATGAACAAGTTATGCATGTATCGCTAATTCTGTATGCCGAGCACGAGTTTAACGCGTCTACATTTACAGCACGAGTGTGTGCTTCAACGCTATCTGATATGCATTCTTGCGTGACCGGTGCTATCGGTTCACTGCGTGGCCCACTTCACGGCGGTGCAAACGAAGCCGCAATGGAAATGATAGAAGGCTTTACCTCTGCCGACGACGCTGAAGAGAAAATGATGGGCATGCTTGAGCGCAAAGAGAAGATCATGGGCTTTGGCCACGCTATCTACTCTGATTCTGACCCACGTAACGAAATCATCAAGCAATGGTCAGAAAAACTGGCTGCCGATGTGGGCGACGACGTGCTTTACCCTGTCTCTGTTCGCTGTGAAGAAGTCATGTGGCGCGAGAAGAAGCTTTTCTGTAATGCCGATTTCTTCCATGCCTCTGCGTATAACTTTATGGGCATTCCTACACCGCTATTCACGCCAATCTTCGTAATGTCTCGTCTTACAGGTTGGGCCGCGCATGTAATGGAACAGCGCGCTGACAACCGTATTATTCGTCCATCTGCCGAGTACACAGGTGAAGAGCTTCGCCCAGTGCCTGCTATCAGCGAACGCGCGTAAGGTTAAGATTTTATGAATATTGATTACCGTAAACCGCTTCCTAACGCGGGTATCGATTTTTTCGATACCCGTGAAGCGGTAGATGCTATTGAGCCAGGTGCCTATGCCAAGCTGCCTTACACGTCGCGTGTACTGGCTGAAAACTTAGTGCGCAAATGCGCCCCTGACATGTTAACCGACTCGCTTAAACAGCTTATTTATCGCAAGCGCGACTTAGACTTTCCGTGGTTTCCTGCTCGCGTGGTCTGTCACGACATTTTGGGGCAAACAGCCCTTGTAGACTTAGCAGGCCTTCGCGATGCTATCGCAGCAAAAGGCGGTGACCCGGCGAAAGTGAACCCAGTTGTTCCAACGCAGTTGATTGTTGATCACTCATTAGCTGTTGAGCACGCTGGTTTTGAAAAAGACGCGTTCGAGAAAAACCGTGCGATTGAAGACAGACGTAACGACGACCGTTTCCACTTTATTAACTGGACTAAAACCGCGTTCAAAAACGTAGACGTTATCCCTCCAGGTAACGGCATAATGCATCAAATCAACTTGGAGCGTATGTCGCCGGTTATTCAAGCTCGTGACGGCGTCGCCTTCCCTGATACACTAGTGGGCACTGACAGCCACACACCACATGTTGATGCACTTGGCGTTATTGCAGTTGGTGTTGGCGGACTTGAAGCTGAAAGTGTTATGCTTGGTCGCGCATCTTACATGCGTTTGCCCGATATTGTAGGCGTTGAACTGACCGGCAAACCACAGCCAGGCATAACGGCTACAGACATTGTTCTAGCGCTTACCGAATTCTTGCGTAAAGAGCGCGTTGTATCGGCGTACTTGGAATTCTATGGTGAGGGTGCATCGCACTTAACGCTCGGCGACCGTGCTACCATTTCGAACATGACACCGGAATACGGTGCCACTGCAGCCATGTTCTACATTGACCAGCAAACTATTGATTACTTGCGCTTAACTGGGCGTGAAGAAAAGCAAATTGCGCTTGTTGAGAAATACGCTAAACACACTGGGCTTTGGGCTGATGACTTAGAAACTGCCGAGTACGAAAGAGTTCTTACGTTTGATTTGTCTGCCGTAGGCAGAAACATGGCCGGGCCGTCTAACCCGCATGCACGCTTACCCACAAGCGACTTAGAAAGTCGCGGTATCGCAGCTAAATGGACTGAAGAAGAAGGCAAAATGCCTGATGGCGCGGTGATTATCGCAGCTATCACCAGCTGTACTAATACCTCTAACCCGCGAAACGTGATTGCAGCAGGCTTACTTGCCAGAAATGCAAACGCGCGCGGTTTGACCCGCAAGCCATGGGTGAAAAGTTCACTAGCGCCAGGTTCTAAAGCCGTTAAGCTGTACCTTGAAGAAGCCAACTTAATGAGCGAGTTAGAAGATTTAGGCTTTGGCGTAGTTGCCTTTGCGTGTACTACTTGTAACGGTATGAGCGGCGCGCTAGACCCTAAAATTCAACAAGAGATTATTGACCGTGATTTATACGCCACGGCGGTATTATCGGGCAATCGTAACTTTGACGGTCGCATTCACCCCTATGCTAAGCAAGCCTTCTTGGCATCGCCACCGCTGGTTGTAGCATACGCTATTGCCGGTACCATTCGCTTTGACATTGAAAAAGATGTACTAGGTACTGATAAAGACGGCAACCCGGTAACGCTTAAAGACATTTGGCCAAGCGATGAAGAGATTGACGCTATTGTTGCTAAGTCGGTGAAGCCCGAACACTTCAGAAAAGTATACGAGCCAATGTTCGACTTGAGCGTTGACTATGGAAAAGACATTAACCCACTTTACGACTGGCGTGAAATGAGCACCTACATTCGCCGCCCACCCTATTGGGAAGGTGCAATGGATGCCGAGCGCACCATGAAGGGTATGCGTCCGTTAGCCATTTTAGGTGACAACATCACCACAGACCATTTATCACCTTCGAACGCCATTATGGCAAGCAGTGCCGCGGGTGAATACTTGGCAAAAATGGGGCTACCCGAAGAAGACTTCAACTCGTATGCCACCCACCGTGGGGATCACTTAACCGCCCAGCGCGCTACTCTTGCGAACCCGAAAGTGTTCAACGAGATGGTGCTGGAAAACGGTGAAGTGAAGCAAGGTTCACTGGCCCGCGTTGAGCCAGAAGGCCAAATAGTCCGCATGTGGGAAGCCATCGAAACCTACATGAACCGTAAACAGCCTCTGATTATTGTTGCAGGCGCCGACTACGGTCAGGGTTCATCACGGGACTGGGCAGCTAAAGGCGTGCGTCTTGCAGGCGTTGAAGTGATTGTAGCTGAAGGCTTTGAGCGTATTCACCGTACTAATCTCATTGGTATGGGCGTGCTACCGCTTGAGTTTAAGCCTGGCACGACACGTAAGACGCTAGAGCTAGACGGCACGGAAACCTACGACGTAAGCGGCGAACCTTCACCAGGCGCAACATTGACGCTAGTAGTAAACCGTCAAAACGGCGAGCAGCTAGAAGTGCCCGTAACCTGTCGCTTAGATACAGGTGAAGAAGTCTCTATTTACAGCGCAGGCGGGGTACTACAACGCTTCGCCAAAGACTTCTTAGAAGCGGAAGCTAGCTGATTCAGCTGGGAAGAACTGAGCCGGTTGCAGGACACGCCGTGAATACATCCATGTAGGCTCCCAATTCGCATCCATGCGAATTGAGGGTCCCGCACCCAACTCAGTACTTCCTAAATCAGCTAACTTCTGTTGACAGGGTTTACTATTTTTTGGGAAGGAAAAAACATGACAAAGTATGCGCCACAACTTCGAGTACCGGCTACCTACATGCGTGGAGGTACCAGTAAAGGTGTGTTTTTCAATTTAACCGATTTGCCAGAAGCAGCGCAAAAGCCGGGACCTGCGCGCGATGCCCTGCTTCTGCGTGTTATCGGAAGCCCTGATCCATACGGTAAACAAACTGACGGTATGGGTGGTGCTACATCAAGCACCAGCAAAACCGTTATTTTAAGCAAAAGTGAACGTGAAGGTTACGATGTCGACTATCTATTTGGGCAAGTTGCCATAGACAAGCCATTTGTGGACTGGAGCGGTAACTGCGGTAATTTAACAGCCGCCGTTGGCGCGTTTGCAATCAGCAATGGCCTTGTCGACAAGGATAGAATCCCCGAAAACGGCATTGCGATTGTCAATATTTGGCAAGCCAATATCAATAAGGCGATTATTGCCAAGGTGCCCATCACTAATGGCGAAGTGCAGGAGACCGGTGATTTTGAGCTAGACGGGGTTACCTTTCCTGCAGCAGAAGTAGAAGTAGCATTTGTTGACCCAGCGGACGGTGAGGGTGCTATCTTCCCCACAGGGCGATTGGTCGACACACTTGAAGTACCTGGTGTTGGTTCACTTCAAGCGACCATGATAAACGCGGGTATTCCAACTATTTTCATTAACGCTGAAGATATTGGCTACACGGGCACAGAATTACAGGACGACATCAACAACGATGCAGGGGCCCTGTCTAAATTCGAAGCCATTCGTGCACACGGCGCTGTTCAAATGGGTCTAATTAAAGATGTAGGCGAAGCCGCAAACAGACAACACACGCCTAAAGTTGCGTTTGTTGCACCTCCTAGAAGATATAAGGCATCAAGCGGAAAAGACATTTTAGGCTCTGATATTGATGTGCTAGTTCGCGCGTTATCAATGGGTAAACTTCACCACGCAATGATGGGTACGGCAGCCGTAGCTATCGCTGCGGCTGCGGCAATTCCAGGTACTCTGGTGAACCTAGCAGCTGGCGGAGAAGACAGAGATTCAGTGACCTTTGGGCACCCCTCTGGCACGCTACGCGTTGGTGCGAAAGCGTCATTTGAAGACGACAAGTGGCATATCAACCAAGCAGTAATGAGCCGAAGTGCAAGGGTGCTTATGGAAGGAAACGTGCGCGTTCCTGTCGAACAGAGCTAAGAGCATTAGCCGGCATCGAAAAGTCTCAATATAGACATTCGTATGAAAGGCCCTCTTCAAGAGGGCTTTTTTAGTAATTGTTGATTACTATAAACGAGTAGTTATCAAGAGAAGTTCACATGTATAAAGTGCTTGTAGTAGAAGACAGCGTGACTGTCCGTAAGATCGTCAATAAACTTATTGAAGAAAATCCTCATTTTACATGTGATCTCTGTGAAGATTTAGCTGAGGCCAAAGGGGCTCTTGAGAGCGGCACCGAATACTTGGCCGCTATTGTTGATTTAAATCTTCCCGACGCCCCCCGTGGCGAAAGCGTCGAATTAGCACTTTCTCATAACGTTCCAACAATCGTACTGACCGGTAACTTCGATGAATTTACTCGTTCGCAACTGCTCGATCAGGGCGTGCTAGACTATATTACGAAAGAGTCTCGCTATTCTTACCTACAGGTATCTAAGCTGGTTGATCGCTTAAGAAAAAACCTAAACACAAAGGTACTTGTTGTTGAGGACTCTATGACGAGCCGGAACCATATCTGCTCCTTGCTTCGCAAATTCAGGTTTCAAGTTCACGAAGCAAGCGATGGTGTGGAAGCGCTCGATGAGCTTGATAATCATCGCGACATTAAAATGGTGATTGCTGATCATCGTATGCCTAACATGGACGGCTATGAATTGGTTAAGGCGATACGCCACGAAAAGAGAATGCAAGATCTCGTTTTTATCGGGCTTTCTGCCACTGGCGATAGCGTGCTTACTTCTAAATTTATTAAAAGCGGCGCGAATGACTTTCTCTCAAAGCCCTTTTATCACGAAGAATTCTATTGCCGCATAATGCAGAACCTTGAATCGCAGGAAATGATTCAAACTATTCGTGACTCAGCTAATTTAGATCCACTTACTAAGGTCTATAACCGCCGTTTTCTTTATGAAAAAGCCGAAGAGTTGTTCGAAAATAAAGGAACCAGATCAAATGTCATAGTGTCGATGATAGATGCCGATAACTTTAAAGGCGTGAACGATACTTACGGTCATAAAACCGGCGACGTATTATTACAGGAATTCGCCGCACTTCTAAAAGACTATTTTCCAGACGACCTGATAGTCCGCTACGGTGGTGAAGAATTCACTGTAGTTTCAGTAAGACCACCAAAAGTTTATCTTTCAGCGCTCGCTACATTTATGGACACTGTGCGCACCACCAGATTTACTCACCATAAATTCAACGTGACGTGCAGTATCGGTGTGTGTGCCGAAGAGCACGACTCCTTGGAGTCTCAATTAGAAGTTGCTGACGCTCGATTATACGAAGCGAAGCATGCAGGTAAAGATCAGATAATTCTTAGAGATAGAAAGCAAAAAGTGTCTTTACAAGCATAGATTAAATTACAAATACCAGTCTCTTATAGGCAGTGTTGCTGCTCCCACTGCAACCGGGCAATCGGTTACTCCAGCGCAAACGATTTCGGGCATCGGACGCTTAGCACCACGTCTAAACTGTGCATATACGTCAATCCTTGGAATGACTTTTTGCGCCAATTTAGTCGGTATGTGACCGCCGATGATAATGGCTTGGCTATCAAGCAATGCTGAACTTGCCGTTGCGACTAAATCGAATGAGTCTTGCACCTTATAGATCCATTCATCAACCCCAGGCCACTCAGGATCAAACACTTCATTTAAGCGATACATTGATGGTACCTCAACACCGTGCTTTAACAATATACGCTCAAGCAACTTCAGGTTTGGGTGGCTATACAGTTTAGCAGGTAGCATATCGCCCAGCTCCCCGGCATTGCCATGGGTTCCCCGAATCATGTCACCGTTATTGATCAACCCCCCGCCAAATGCACTTGATACGAAGAAGTACACAAAGTTTTTATACTTCCGCCCTACCCCTGCGATCCCCTCACCAGCGGCGGCTCCCGTCCCATCATTTACTACCCAAGTGGGTAAATTAAATGCATCTGCCACAGTATCTGCAATATTGATATCAGCCCATTCTTCAATTGCATGGTGCGTATTCATTTTGCCATCATTTGAGCTGAAGAAGCCTGAAATGCCTACGCCAATACCGAGTATACGGTCATTATCGATACTATGTTCTGCTGACATTGCTTCAACTTCAGACACGGCTTTTGATAGTACCGAAGCAATTCCCATATCGTCTAATTCTACGTGCCGGGTTGCAACCACTTCACCTTTAAAGTTCATCAAAGCAATGGATATAGCATCAAGCAATATCGACAAGCCATAGCTATAAGCATACTCGGGGTTTGGCTCTAGTCCTGTGGAGGCTTTCCCCGATTCACCGACGCCTCTGATAAGACCATCTTCAATAAGTGTAATCACCAAACGAGAAACGGTCTGCTGGGGTATTTTTGTGGCGGCAGATATTGCTCTTTGTGTTATGCCGTGAGTCCAAAACACCTCTTTGACGATAGCTTTGGGATTGTCTTGAAGCAACTTTTCGCCTTTGCCAAGCTCGAAATTACCACGCAGCAATTGATTGTTTCTCGCCGATGTCAGCATAGATTTCACTTTCAACATATTCGAATTAAGCTGTACCTATTATACGTAACTTACGCTGAGTTCCCACTACGTTGAAATAGAAATCACTCTGAAATCATTCACGTTTGTTCGTGTTGGCCCAATCTCTATATGCGCGTCAAGAGCATCAAAAAAGCCAAAGCTATTGTGCTCATTTAATAATACGTTTACATCAAGCCCCTTATTAAATGCCTTCGCAAGTGTACCTTCGTCAATAAAGGCGCCTGCCACATCTTTGCTGCCATCAACTCCATCTGTATCGGCTGCTAGGGCACTAATTCCTGGCTCTCCGTCGAGTGCGTGTGCAAGAGCCATGAGATACTCTTGGTTCGGCCCGCCTTCACCTTCAGAATCACCTAGGGTCACCGTAAGTTCTCCGCCTGAAAAAAGTAGAATTGGCTTACCTTTTTTCTTATATTCAA
This sequence comes from Alteromonas sp. KUL150, assembly GCF_009811475.1. Taxonomy (NCBI): domain Bacteria; kingdom Pseudomonadati; phylum Pseudomonadota; class Gammaproteobacteria; order Alteromonadales; family Alteromonadaceae; genus Alteromonas; species Alteromonas sp. KUL150. The sequence continues at coordinate 10,244 of NZ_BLIJ01000019.1, read as the reverse complement.
GCGCGATTTCTGCATGCCGTTTAGCGACTGTTTGCGCCTCTCCTCTTTCTGTATAACTAATAATCTCGGTATCCCAACCAGCCGCCTTCGCTTTTTTAACAGCGGCATCAATTGCACTTTGCGCATTAGCCACCAATGTGTAGTCACCTGAGACCTTCGGAAGCGGCAAAGCTTGATTTAAGTGGTCACGAATAGAAGACGCTTCACTAAATCCATACCTATCGAGAATAGCGATTGCATCTTCAGGCTTTGTAGTATCTTGAACCGTTAGTCCTGAGGCAATAAAAGCTGGGTCGTCACCCACAACATCTGAAATAACTAAGCTTGTATTTATCCCTCTCGACGCAGCGGCAAGTCTTCCCCCCTTGATAACAGAAACGTGTTTTCTAACTGTATTCATTTCCTCAATGCTTGCACCACTTCGCAATAAGAATTTGTGCAGTGCAAGTTTCTCATCCAGTGAAATACCCTCTGGCAGAGCACAAGCGAGTGACGACCCGCCGCCGGATATAAGGAAAATAGCATTTTCTGAAGGGGCTACCTTAGATGCCAAAGACAATAACGCTTTAGCCCCTTCTACACTATTTTCATCAGGGACTGGATGTGCAGCAAGGCGAACCTCGATATTGCCTGTAGGCTCTGTATTTTCGTAGCCGTAACGTGTCACCACCAAACCGTAAGCGTTATCGCCGAAGTAGTTATAGGCCTCAACGGCCATATCTGCTGCCGCTTTACCCGCCCCCAGAATACATACTCGCTGATTCTTATCAAACGAAGCGAAGTACTTTGGCAAACAGTGTTTAGGTTTGCTAACTCTCACCGCTTCTTCATACAAAGATAAAAGGAATGTTTTAATCATTTGAAACCTCTAAAAGGGTCCGCAGGACCCTTATGAAAATAGTGAAGGGAGAAGTAAACATACGCTTAGCATGACGATAAAAAAGCCTAGCAATATGAAAATGTCGCTCTTGGTTAGAATCGAGTGAAAAACAAGCTTTTTAGTATCATTTGAAGATACTGATGAAGGCCATACACTGCGCGCTACTATTGAAACCACGCAGGTGACAACAAAGCCGATGACATTCCACCAGAACCAAAAAATGTCTGGAACGAATAGCCAAATAATGATGTTTGTTCCAACGCCTGCAATGAGCCCCAAATTAACGTGTCGTCCGCTCAGCGTTTTACTTGCTACGGCAAGTAAAAAGAGCGCGAGTATAGGCCCGTAAAATACAGAGCCAACTTTGTTGATAGCTTCAATTATTGTTGGTGCAATATTTCCTGCAAAAAGAGAAAGAACAAGCGTAACGCCACCCCATATTAAACCAGTGATTTTAGCCACGCGAAGATAACTTTTTTGCTCAAGTTCTGTATCGGTTATGCGGCAATAGTCTTCAACGGTCACCGCCGATAGTGAATTGATAGCTGAGCTTAACGAAGACATAGCGGCAGATAAGATAGCCACAATCAAAAGCCCTATTAACCCATGCGGAAGGTAATTTAGGATAAAGGTCGGCATCAACCAGTCTGGGTTATCAGCAGGGATTTTACTGAAAAAGTCAGTGTTGGTAAGCGCAAGTGTGCCAACAATTAACCCAGAAAAACAATACAGCAATGTTATAGGAAAACGAATAATTCCGTTGGCGACAATCATTTTCCGAAGGTCATTCTCGTCTCTTGCCGATAACGCACGCTGAGCTTGTGTTTGATCACAGCCATAATAGGACGCGTAAAGAACAATCCCACCAAACAGCATTGGCAAGAAACCAAATCCATCGCCACTAAAACCCAAAGAAGAAAAATCTATTGCGGTTAGCCGCTCTTTAGGAGCCTGCTCTACCAGTGCGTCAAAACCGCCAAGTGCATGAAGACCGATGGCTATACACGCTATGGTGCCCAGCACAATTATTACCATTTGTATGGCGTCGGCATAAACTACCGCTTTCATACCGCCTTGAAGCGAATAAAGCACAGTAATAATGCCGGTAAGCACCACGGCCTGCCAAGCTTCAATGCCCATAGTGCCTTGCAGAATAATCGACACTGCATAAATCATGATACCCGTTGCAAACGCACGGCTAAATTGGAAAACAATGCTTATTAGAACGCGAGTTAAACGTCCAAATCTTTGCTCTAGGTAGTCATATATGCTGACTACGCCCGACTTGTATAGAGACGGAAGGATAGTACCTAGTAGCAGGATCATAGCAATAGGAATACCCAGTTCATAAGACAGCCAAATCATACCGCCGCCATCCCGCAGTCCAACAAAAGCCGGAGCAGAAATAAAGCTAATTGCAGAGAGCTGTGTGGCCATTACGGAAAGTGTTAGCGGCTTCCAGCCTAACGTTCTGCCACCAAGAAAATAATCACCCTTGTCTTCTTGCTGTCTTAAGGCGAACCCCATATACAGCAAAGCGGCAAGGTAACCTATCACTACAATATAATCTAAAAAATTCATATGCTGTTCTTATTATTCAAGTCGCGAAATAAAAAGCTGATAGCTCCGCTAAGAGCCATCAGCGAGGGGGAGTGTCAACGTCGACTAGAAATCATAACGCAAACGCAAAGACACACGGCGCGGTAATATAGGGCGACCTACGAAGTAAGATTCACCTGCCGTTTGGCTATTACCTAGACGAGGAGACCCTTCAGTAATACCATCTGAATCGAATAGATTCCAGACAGCGATACTTGCACGAAGTCGCTCATTCTGTCCGAGTTCCCATGTATAGCCCGTATCTAAACGGAATACGTGGAAGTCATCTAACTCAACAGAATTAGCGTCGTTAGTAAAGTTTTTACCGTGGTAATTGTGGTAGAAAGAGATATCCCAGTCATCTAGCGTATAACGCAAGGCAGAGTTAAACATTACGTTCGGTTTTCTTCTTAACTCGTTACCAATCACAGAAGGATCTGAATCGTATTCGGTAAATTCATGATCAGTAAAGGTAAAGTTAGCATCGAAGATTAAGTCATCGGTAATGTTGTAACTACCAACGATTTCAACACCATAAGCTTCTGTAGACTGAAAAACAGGGACTTCAATTGCTACGCCGTTTTCGTCGTTCACGAAGTCAACAGAACGTCTGTCTTCGAGATCGGTTTTGAACAACGCTACCGTTCCCACAAAATCATCTAAGAAGAATTTGGCACCTACCTCAGCTTGCTTCACTATTTCACTTTCGTAACGTCCTGGTTGACCGTTAGGATTAAACGCAACGCCGCGAAGTTCAGGGAAGAAAAACCCTCGTGAATAGTTAGCATAAACGTTGAAATTATCGGCCAGTTTGTAGAGCGCAGCTATTGAATAAGCAAGTTCCGAGTTATCTACGTTACCGTGAGTTAAAGCACCGTTACCCGTTACATTCACCTGTAAGTCTTGATAGAGCATAGGATCGTCATTAACGACAACCGTTTGATTACCTTCTCGTGTAATCGTGCCGTCTATTTCTTCCCAGCGCAGACCAATATCAATGATCCAATCATCACTTTGCATTTGGTCAGCAATATAGAAGGCATTTCTGCGTGCAGAAATAGTCGTATCGGAGAAACTAATACCAGGGCCGGTGACGCCATTTTGACTGACTATTACGCTATTATTGTCTGGATCGGTAATCGATAAATCGACCAAACGAGCTTGGTTGTTAAACTCACCAAGATATCGAGTAATTACATTGTTGTCTTCTGCCTCAGCACTTGAGAAAAAGGTACCTACCGTAATGCTATGGGAGAAGTCACCAATATCGAGATATTTAACAATATTCAGCTCAGATGAGAAGTCTGTAGCGGGTCTATCTCTATCTAGAATACGGTTTGCAAATAATAGGTCACCTTCGGGTAGCGCAATGTCTGTTCCCGCATAAGTAAATGCTGCACTACCTAGCTCATCAAGCCCACGGTTTGCTAAATATTCACTTTGCGTTTCCGGCACATTAATGATGCCGTCTCCATCAAGGAATAAATTGAACTGGTGGTCGTAACTTGCATATTTCGCACGCGCAAGTACGCTATAGTCATTACCCAAATCTTTCGAGAATTCCATAGACACCGAGCCACCTCTTGTTGCGACGCCCTCTTCAATCGGAGTGCGATAGCGTCCATCTGCAGTGTCATAAGATAAACCTGATGCGTAGAAAGTCTGGGTTGATTCTACTTCTCGCCCGTCATTGCCAGCAACACGCTCTCGGCTTTGAGCGTCGAGTGGCAGAGGGAGAAAGAATTGCACTTCATCGTTAATGGCTTGGCCATAGATAGTGAAGTAACCGCTCCCGTCATCAAATTCTTTGTGAATGTTACCGCGAACTTGGTAGCCTTCAGTAGGCAGTCCAGTGTCAATTGGGCCTTCATCATAACGATAAAAACCAGACATAGCGTAATACATACCTTTTTCGTTCAAAGGCCCGCTTGTCGCAAAATCTAAACGCTTGCGATTGTTATCAGATAACTCCAGCTGCACTGTGCTTTCTGAAAGTTCAGTTCCCTTCTTAGAAAGGTAGTTAATAACCCCAGCGACAGAGCCTTGACCAAATAGGTTAGATACACCACCGCGAACAAATTCTACACGCTCAATACCTAAATCGTTCCTAAAGTACACATCGTATGCAGATGAGTTAAGACCAAACGCACTCAAAGTGGGTGAACCATCATACAGTAATGGAGTAAATTGGAACTGACCTGATGACGGTAAGCCTCTAACTTGCAAGTTAGTAGCGACTTCACCACCACCGCCTTCTACCTTTATACCCGGTACATAACGAAGAACATCGGCTTGGCTACTCATTGAGAGTTTCGCTACTTCCTGCGCGCCCATGGATGTAGTCGACTGCGGCGTTTCCGCTACCAAACGAGCACGACTGGTGCCCGTAACAACGATTTGTTCATACTCTTTTTTAGCTTTGTCGCCTTGAGCACCATCATTTTTTTCAGCGTCTTGGGCGATTGCATTGCCAGCTAATAGCGACGAAATAGTCGTCGCAAGAAGTAGTTTATTCACTGTGTATCTCCAACCGTTTTTAATTATGTTGAGTGTCTTAGTAGGGCTTCACACACTGCCGAACACAACACCTCGCGATTAACTTCCCATTTACAATAAAACACAAATTTATCACTTTCAACCCAAAATGGGTTTTATTTTTAAATTTTTGTGTAATAATTGCTAAATCTAAAACTCATATTGGGTAAACATTAATGATGAATATAGAAAACCGTGATGCGCATCTCATTGAAGAAGCGAAAGCAACGCTAATTAAAAACGATCTTGGTGGCTATACGGTGCCTACGCACGGACTGTATCCATTTCAGTGGAACTGGGATTCAGCCATCGTGGCTTTAGGTTGGCTTCCTTTTGATGAGCCTAGAGCTTGGGAAGAAACTACGTCATTGCTCAGCGCGCAATGGAAGTCAGGAATGGTGCCCCATGTTGTTTTCCACAAGCATTCAGATACTTACTTCCCTGGTCCTGATATTTGGGGCGTACAGAATTCACCGGATAGTACGTCTATTACTCAGCCTCCCGTGCTAGCTTCCGTTATCAAGATTTTGTTTGAGGAGACGAAAGATCGTGCTCTTGCTGAGTCTCAGATAGAGACTATCGTTCCCCAGCTCATCGATTACCACTTATGGTGGTATAAGCAGAGAGATCCTGAAAATACAGGTTTAGTAGTAAGTTATCATCCGTGGGAATCAGGCATGGATAATAGCCCTGCTTGGGATGCAGCACTAGAAGCTGTTCCATGTGTAGATTGGGAATATACGCGTCGTGACATAAATCACATCGATGCCTCCGAACGTCCACACAAAAAGGAGTATGATCGCTTTTTGTATCTTGTCGACTTTTTCCGCAAGATGAATTTCGACGATACATTGATTTATCAAGATTGTCCGTATCGTGTAAACGATGTGAGCATTATTTCAATTCTGCACCGCGCCACGAAAGATTTGCTGGCAATATGCGAAAAAGTTGGTGTAAGTAACGAACAAACAGCTTACCTTGAGAAAAGACTCAACCTGACTGAAGGCGTAATTAACAAGCTTTGGTGCGCCGAAACTAATATGTTTCATAGTTTTGACACCCGAAGCAATTCAATGTGTAAAGCTCGTACATCTGCCGGACTATTACCGTTTTTCGCAGGTCTCGTTGGCGAGCATCAAACTGACTTGCTAATTGATGAGTTAGATAAGTGGCTTAATCATAGCGAATACGCCATTTCATCGACCCACCCCGAAGACCCTAACTACGAGCCTCAGCGCTATTGGCGTGGGCCTATCTGGATTCATATAAATTGGATGATAGTGTTAGGCTTGGAAGAGTATGGTTTCACGCAACAAGCGCAGCGAATCACAGAAGGTAGTCGTGCTTGTATTTATACAAGTGGGTTTAACGAATCATTCCATGCAGAAACTGGCGCGCGAAGTGGCGGAGCCGATTTCTCTTGGACTGCAGCCATGGCGCTTTACTGGCTTTTGCCAAACACCACAGAAAAAGGTTAAGGGGATCTTCGAATGCTTTCTCAACCAGATTTTTCATCCAATAAATTCTTAGATACACATATAAAAAGTATACTGGCTTTCTACGAGCCTAATGTAGATGCTCTATCAGGCGGCTTCTATCAGAACTTTATGGATGACGGCAGTGTGTATGACAAACAAACTCGTCACTTAGTGAGCTCTACACGTTTTGTTTTTAACTATGCGAGAGCTCATATAGCTTATGGTGATACACGTTATAAGGAGCGTGTCGAGTCTGGCATTGAATTTTTACGTGAATATCATTTGCAGAAAGATACTAAGGGCTACGCTTGGACACTGTCTGTGGATGGAACCGAAAGCACGGTTACTGATGCAACTAACCACTGCTACGGTTTAGCCTTCGTAATTTTAGCCTATAGCTGGGCACTTCGCGCTGGGGTAAAAGAGGCAGAGCAGTATATTCACGATACGTTTTCTCTTATGGAAACGCACTTTTGGGATAGCGAATTCGGATTATACAACGACGAATTTAATGCTGACTTTTCACAATGCAGTGATTATCGTGGGCAGAATGCAAACATGCATAGCTGCGAGGCGCTGATTGCGGCTTACGAAGCAACACGCTACGCTCCTTTTCTCCAGCGCGCTATAGAGTTAGCTAGAAATATCACCATTCGTCAAGCAAACAAAGCTGATGGTCGAATTTGGGAACACTATACGAAGACATGGGAAGTAGATTGGGATTACAACAAAGATGATCCTAAAAACCTTTTTCGTCCTTGGGGTTTTCAGCCCGGTCATCATACTGAGTGGGCAAAGCTATTGTTACAAATTCACCAATATGAACCACAAGATTGGTTAGTTGAACGCGCCTGCTCGCTATTCGATTCCGTAATTGAGTTGAGCTGGGACGAAACAAATGGTGGTTTATACTACGGTTTTGCTCCCGACAATAGTATTTGTGATGATGAAAAATACTTTTGGGTACAAGCTGAATCTTTTGCATGTGCCGCCCGATTGGCGCTGGAAACGGGTAACGAAAAATATTGGCAGTGGTACAACCGGGTTTGGGATTACTCTTGGAGGCACATGGTCGACCACAAGTATGGCGCTTGGTTCAGGATTTTATCGGCTAACAATGAAAAGCTAGAAGAGACTAAAAGCCCAGTTGGAAAAACGGATTATCATACAATGGGCGCCTGCTATGACGTGCTAGATGCACTAAAGTTTTACCAAAAATAAAGCTTTAAACAAAAATCATACGTAATGAGTAAAAGGTGCTAGCTTTTAAAAAGGCGGCGCTTTTTACTCAGTAATTAAAGTGAGTTTGACTAATTCCAGCTCAATTACATCCAAGACTTTCTTGTCGCCTCCACCTCAAACAACACGCTGTCAGCAAGCTTGTTCACGTACTTTTCAGGTAGGAAGGGCACCGTCACCGCTCCTGAGGCCAGCACAAACTTAATAGTGGCAAGCTTTCTTTTTTTCATAAATATGCTCTGCTTTACGATCACTTGCTGCGCTTTGTAGGGCTCGAAGCATTGATAGTCTACGCCTACTCGCCCCCGTCTTATGTAAACGTACTTGTTATCGTAGGCTATTCCCCACCGCCACCATCTAAGTGTCAGTAAAAGGGCCACTATGATAAAAGTAGAGACTGCGCCAATCATAATGTCTAAGTGAGATGTTACTGCACCAACGACGAAAATGCCGAGAAGTGGAGTAGTCCAAGCTGCTAGCAGCCAAAATCGAATGAAGCGCCGACTTATCGTTTGATAATGCTGTCCACGCAAATCACAGCCAGGCATTACTTCCTGGCTAAGTGCAAAAGCTTCATCTTCAGTTACTGATGGCACAATGAGCTTATTCGGCGACATAAGCTCTTGCATTTGCTGCCCAGCGGTTGAGTTTTGCTCGAAATACAAATTTACCCGCTTCAACACTTTATCTAACCAGTCTTGCTTTGCCGTGATCATCTGTATACGCGATGCTCGCATACTAACTTCAAGCTTGTTAAGCAAACCACTGCGACGTATATACCGGTCTCCTGTTCTTGAAAGCGTATAGCCGTAGAAGGTGAAAAGCGCGCCCCCAACACTAAGCAGCGCCACCAACGCCATAATCATCATTAACACGACAAAGGCATACAGTCCAAACTGCCACCATGCCACCGTCTGTTCGCCTACGATTTGGTTAAGCTGTAACCCCTTGTTTGCTAACCATTCTGAAACCACGCCAAATACGTCGTCATAAAAAGGCGCTGCGGCACCCAGTATGATCCAAACGCGATTGTTAGTAATACCATGAATAATAATATCTTTAACCGAACGGCGGTTAAGCACTTCTTCATTTGTAAGGGCGCTGGCAGCTGCAGTATCGATTTTTGCGGAGTGTTGTGTACTAGAATCCTTATCTCCCATTTCCTCATCAGATTTGCCAGTAACGTCATCCCCGATGTGCTGCACTTTTTCATACAGCACCTGTTTTTTTAGGGCTTCCGCGTAACTTTCAGGTACCGCCACTATTTTGGCTTCTTCCTTACCGCTCCCGGCTGTATCAAGCACCACGAGTGCGTAGCCGAAAGGACGATAGTAAAACGGCCTTTCTATCTTAACATTTTGAATGCGCCACAATGGCAGGTTGGTATAACGGCGTTGGAATACACCATGATGAATTTCAACGTGCTGGTTGTGCACGCGAAATTTGTACATCAAGTAGCTGATTACACCACTGCCACTCGTGGACAAAAATAAGACTCCGGCGCCAATAAGCACTTGAGGAGAAAAAAGGTTATCCCAAATGTTGAACGAAATGGCTAATGCGGGAACGGCGTAAATAAGCCCTTGCGCCATATTGGTAAAATTGCGAATGGTAAAATACAAAATTGAAATAACAGCAAGCCGTTGCCAGTCGCCGCCAGTCTCGACTTCAGGCTTATCTTCACCGTTCCCTTCACCGTCGTTTTGTAGGGATAGAGAAACATCATCGTTTGGCTCTTGTGACCGCATAATGTTTATAGTTTGGTTTTCAGAAGACCCAGACGCTGCCATTAGCGAGCACCTATATCTTTATGCGCCAGAATAAATTCACGCAACTGCTCTGCGCGCGACAGGCTTAGCCCTGGAATTTCAAACGTGTACATTTCGCCACCAGCAGAAAAAACTTGAAGTGAAGCAAGGCCGGCCCATCTGTCTAGCGGCCCACGATTTACCTCCACGTGTTGAACACGCAATATAGGTTGGCAAGAAAGTTTTCTAAAAATGAGCCCTGACTGCTTGCTTATGTCTTGTTCTCGTATTGCGTAAAATATGCGAACGTCGGCAAAAAAGTGGTACAACGCCCACACGCCACCAATTGCAACTATTACTGCAACAACGTACGGGTAAGCTAGAAGTAGATTGTCTGGTAGCGACCAAAAACGCTGGAACCTCAACCCTGTGATAGTCCCCGTCAACGCAAAGGCTATTAACCCAATTGAGAAGATATTTAGCGCGCGATACTTTCTGGATATAGGTACTAAAGCAAGAGTTTTAAAAGACGGTATTTCATCAACGCTAAGCTGATTGTTGGAAAACACGGTTTCTTGTGGCGTGTCAGTCGTCATCACGAAAATTCCTTTTACCTCTAAATTAGCCCGTTCGGTTTACGGGTTTACTCAACGCTACTAAACATCTAGAAAACCTTAAGCCTTGGAGCAACGTTTATCTCTTAGCTAAGCAATAAAAAAGAGGGCAAGCCCTCTTTTTACATTGATAATGTGTAATACCATTAAT